>NZ_LWFZ01000484.1:0-11888 GCF_001635225.1 Oleiphilus sp. HI0086 | reverse complement strand
CTGAGGCGTTCCATCAAAATGTACTTTGCGCCATCTAGTGCGGCTTGTGAGTCATCAATGCCCTTATCAGTGCTAATGAATTTACTCGCTTCAGACTCTGGGTCTAGAGTCGGGTCCTTAAACAAACTATCCGCTAAGGGTTCCAGACCGGCTTCAATTGCAATCTGGCCCTTGGTTCTGCGCTTGGGTTTGTAAGGAAGGTAGAGGTCTTCCAGTTCGTTCTTGCTGGCGACATTAGCGATTTGCGAGGCAAGCGCATCAGTGAGTTTACCTTGTTCGTCAATGCTGCTGAGAATAGTTTTACGCCTATCATCTAACTCTCGTAAGTAACGGAGCCTTTCTTCAAGCTTTCTGAGCTGTGAGTCATCTAGGGCGCCGGTCACTTCTTTTCGATAACGTGCAATAAAGGGGATCGTTGAACCTTCATCAATTAGTTCAATGGTTGCATCGACTTGTTGAGGTCTGACCGAAAGCTCGCTGGCAATTTGGGCTGCAATTTTTTTGGTGGTCGTGGAAGCGGAGGAAGCCTGGGTAGATAAGGTGTTCATGCGAAAGTAAAAGATCCTTGCGAGCGGTAAAGAGGTATCAGTCTTAAAAACAACAAATAGCAATGCACTAAATGGTGACGAGCATGGCGATTTAAACCCCTGCAGTAAATAAAAAATGAAACAAAACAACGAAAATATCTGTTCCAATTTCACAACTAAAGGCAGTGTTGCGGCGCTACGACTGTGTTCATTATTTATATCTATTTAGAATAAGTGCTACAAAGCGACAAAATGTATCTGGAAAGCAATGAGTTGACGTGAAAGAATGATGGAATAGAAAAATAAATGGGCTCAGAGTCACGGGCCCTGAGCCCATTTATTTTTATCGAGATAGACAGAAAGAAGAGAAAGTAGTGGCGAATAAGTTAAACCCTAAACAGCAAGAAGCCGTAGATTATGTTGGTGGTCCTTTACTCGTACTAGCGGGCGCTGGCAGCGGCAAGACCAGTGTAATCACGCGAAAAATTGCCTACCTGATTAAAAGCTGTGGTATTCCGGGGCGCCATATTGCTGCGGTGACCTTTACCAATAAAGCTTCTCGCGAGATGAAAGAGCGTGTCGGGCAGTTGGTTTCGGGGCCTGATGCGCGTGGTTTAACCGTATCGACTTTCCATAACCTGGGTTTGAATATCATTCGCACCGAGCATAAGGCGCTTGGCTATAAACCGGGGTTTTCTATTTTCGACAGTGAAGATGCTAAAGCGTTGATTCGCGACCTGATGATGAAAGATGGTGAAGAGAATAGCGACCGAATCAATGAATTTCAGATGGCGATTTCAAACTGGAAAAATGCCATGCTAACTCCGGCTCAGGCCGCACAGCAAGCTCAAACGCCTGACGATGTCACCCTGGCACATGTGTATGAAACCTATACTCGCTACCTCAAAGCCTATAATGCGCTCGACTTCGATGATCTGATTCTTTTACCCGTACAACTTTTCGCTGAACATCCGGATATATTAAGCAAGTGGCGGCAGAAGATTCGCTACCTCTTGGTTGATGAGTACCAAGATACTAATATGGCTCAGTACGAGCTGGTGAAGCAAATCGTGGGTGACCGTCATGCTTTGACAGTCGTAGGCGACGATGACCAGTCTATCTATGCCTGGCGTGGAGCAAGGCCAGAAAACCTGGCGCGTCTGGAAAAAGACTTCCCAAGCCTGAAGCTGATTAAGCTGGAGCAGAATTATCGCTCTACCAGTTTGATCTTGCGTGCGGCGAATACCTTGATCGCCAACAACCCTCATATGTTTGATAAAGCACTATGGAGCCAGCTGGGTGACGGAGAGCGAATTCGTGTAATTCGTTGTCGCCATGAAGATGCAGAGGCAGAACAAATTGCCGCAGAGATTCTTGATCTTAAGTTGAAAAAGGATATCCCCTTTAAAGACTTCGCTGTGCTTTATCGTGGTAACCACCAGGCGCGTCTGCTGGAAATCAAGATGCAGGCTTTTCAGGTGCCTTATCGCTTGTCTGGTGGTACCTCCTTCTTTGCCAAGAATGAAATCAAAGATGCCATGGCCTACTTGCGTCTCATTGCTAACCCTGATGATGACGCAGCATTTCTTCGGGTAGTCAACGTACCACGCAGAGAGATCGGCCCCTCAACCTTGGAGAAACTCGGAAATTATTCGACTGAGCGACATATTAGTTTGAATCAGGCTGTCGGTGAAATTGGTTTGGAACAAGTGTTGAGTGGTAAGGCGCTGGATCGGGTCAGGCGCTTTAGCGATTGGTTACGAAAAACAACGGAACGTTGTTATCAGGAAGATCCGATACCTGTGATCAAGCAGTTGTTTACCGATATTGAGTATGATCAATGGCTGTACCAAAACTCTAATACGCCAAAAGCGGCTGAGAAACGTATGGAGAATATCTGGTACTTGGTTGATTCGTTAAAAAATATGATCGACGCCGATAAAGGCACAGCGGATGAAATTGGTATAGAAGAAGCGGTTTCCAAATTGATCCTTCGAGATATGCTGGAGCAACAAGAAGAAGAGGATGATAGCGATAAGGTGCACATGCTTACGCTTCATGCCTCGAAAGGTCTTGAATTTCCACATGTTTTTATCATGGGGCTTGAAGAAGAATTATTGCCGCATAGAAACAGCATTGAAGAAGATAACATCGAAGAAGAGCGCCGCCTGATGTATGTGGGCATCACAAGAGCCCAGCGGACTTTAGCATTGACTTATGCTGCAGCACGAAAACAATATGGCGAGAAAATAGAAACCATTCCTAGTCGCTTTTTAGATGAAATTCCCGAAGATGACTTGCATTGGGAAGGTGGCGAGCAAAAAGATAAAGAGCTTGTGCAGAAAAAGGGCAATCAAACTCTTTCGGCGCTTTTAGATGGCCTCAAGTAAATATTACTGATTACTTTTGGCCGACGCTAGGGTTGGCGAGCTGTGGTCGCCATTCCCACCATTCATGTTCGCCTTCCGGCGTACTTTCTTTGGTTTTATAGACATCCCAGGTGACGAGATAGTCAGGGTTTTGTACCTGCTTACCACTAATCGGGTCGTGATAGTCACCGGGTGGTGCAATAAACCAGGGGCGAAGTGAAGAAGGGATGGTGAATTCACTTTCTTGTTTCAAGTCCTGGACGGTGATGCCATCTTCTTCTGTGACTTTGCAAACAGTACCAGCGAGCTGCTTTTGATCCAGCACTTCTCCAGACCGGTCAAAATAGGTGATGCCTACCAGAATGGTTTTTCCAGAAATGTTTTGTAGGGTAATTGCCTGATCTGTCACTGAGAATCCTTATTGAAGAAAAATATGAAGCTATCATAGCCCTTAAGCCTCTGCCGAAACAATTGTCTCTTTCAATTCAGCATCCTCTGTTTCGAAAAGAGCACAAAGTTCTAGCTGTGCTTTAATGGTATTTTGTTCGCTTTGGTCTAAACGCTTCCATTTTTCACAAAGCTCCTGCCAGGTTCTGAGTTGAAAGGTTTTTACCACTGACTTAAAAGGGTAGCCACGTAACTTTCCTGTATAAAGTGTTTTTCCCTGATTGAAGGCTAGTTCGTTGAACTCTGTTGCTCCCTGAGCTTTTGCCAGGTGATATGCCTGCTTATTTTGAACCATGAGCGATGCATAGGTGCTCATGATGGTGTTGAGCAAGGGCTTAAGTGCCCCTGAAAAATAAAGCTCCCCTTCTTTCTGTTGTAAGCGATGTTTGCCGCTATAGATCATCTCAAGCCAGGCGTGTGTCTGCGGAGCGAGTTCTTGCATTAGCTTATTTGTTTCTGGGTCGACCAGGTTCATAGCGAGTTGGCCGTAGGCACTGGCATCGGCAATGGTAAACTGATCACCGAGTAAGAATTTTTGCAGGGTTAATACTTCCTCCATGCCTTTTAGATATTGCTTCCAGCTTTCGAACAATAAGGTATGTGTTTCAGGAAAACCTTCTTTATACGGGGGGGATAGAGCTTTTGAAACACCGCTTCGATAGCTCTTTGGCGCGACACTAAATAAGTAAGGACAGCGTGCCACCTGTCGCTTAGGAAAGCGCCTGGAAAGTAGTAAGGGGCCGCCTGGCGGCAAAGCGTGACGAAATTCTTTTGCGAGTAATTTACCCATTATGTTCGACTTGGCGGAGCCTACCCAGCGCATATGATGGACCATGTATAGGCCGAACTCGTCAAAGGCTTCGTCGATTAAGCTGGCGATAAAATTCAAACAAGGGTCTTCCGGGAATAAGCGATGTCTATGGCTATTTCCCTGAGTGGGGGGCTTCTGGTCAAGATAGTGTGCGATGGCTGTGCTGTCGTATTGAAAATCTTTGCCGTTTTCAGTAAAGAAAGGAACGGCAGGGTACTCATCTAAGTCGGCATCCATTTCAGGATAGCGGCTTATCTGCTTATGCTGTTTTTGATACTCAAGGCGTAATAAGGTCTGAGTATTTTCAAGATAGCTTCCATGCGCGGGTAAGCGGCGATAAGGGATGCCACAGTACTCCAGGTAAGCTTGCATCTTTAATACGAAGGGCGAAAGCTCGACGCCCCAAATAATTGCAGAACTGATTTGTATTTTATTCTTATTTTTCATTTAGGGCTCAACCTATAAAACAGCATTACATCAAATGAGCCTGAAAGAAACGCGATAGGTCTTGTATCTCGCTTAGACAAACTTCGTGTTCCATCGGGTAGTTTAGATATTGCACTGTGTGGCCTCGCGCTTCAAGAATCGCCGCCGCTTTTTTACCTTGCCTTTCCACGACCATTGGGTCATGAGTGCCGTGGCAGATTAATACTGGCAGCTGGCTATTCGCGGGCGCGGTATCAAAGCTATCTTCTTGTGGAAAATAGGTCGACAAGCCTGCCAGTGCTGCAAGGGGGCTGGGGTAAGTTAAGGCTGCATGGTAGGCCACGGCTCCACCCTGCGAAAAGCCCATTACAATGATTCGTTCGCTCTTGATGCCTCGCTCGATTTCCCTATCGATCAGCGTTTGGATATTCTTCACCGAACTTTGCAATTGTTCGTGGTTTATCACGCGCTCTTCAGTCAGTTCAAGAATGTCATACCAGGCGGGCATGATATAGCCAGCATTAACCGTGATGGGGATTTCCGAGGCATTTGGAAATATAAAGCGTATACCTAAGCCTTCCGGTAGCGCTAATTCCTCGACGATAGGTACAAAGTCGTTTCCATTTGCCCCGAGGCCGTGCAGCCAAATAATACTTGCTGATACCGTGTCAGCAGTTTGTCGCTCAATACAGTCTAATAGGGGCATGTGATGAAATCCTTAATTATCCAATAGGTGAAAAAGATAGTTTTAATAGGTAGTATGGGTAACTCGTGTGACGCAGTGGACAAAATTAATGATAAACCTGCGTATTTGACATTGTTTAACCTTATACCTTGCTTGTAAAGCTGGCAAAGCGAGAATTATGTCTACACTGAATTAAAGCCTTTCCTGATCTTGAGTAAATTATTGGTGCTTATGGTGGCATAAGTGGCAAATGTTGTAGTTATGACGAAAAGTGCAAGGCGCTCTGTTGCTTGTTTTAGGAAGAAAAAATGAAACCCGAACTCAATACATTTCAAATGCTGAATGCAGCAAAAACAAATCTTTCAAACTTGAATCGCAGCCTATCTTTGGTGGGAGCTGGTTTAGTCATCAGTTTAGCTGCTGGCTGTGCTTCAGTTGATAAGAAGGACAATAGTGCGATGTCTGATAGCTCGGCTGAGCTTAGTGTGGCGGAAGTACAGCCAAGCCAAGAGGAGCTAGCTAGGAACGAGAAAGAAAATGCTGCTAAAGCTGATGAAATGATGAAAAGCCTTAAAGCTCCTGTGGTTGAACCAGGTGCTAAGACTGAACAGCCGGTCAGCAAAGAGGTGAAGCCTACAGTTAAGGAAGTTGTCGCAGAAGTAACGCAGAAGGCCGTTACAGCGGTAGCAGACAAGGGTGTGAAGGTAGCAGTAGAAAAAGAGCCAGCTAAAGCTGAGGTTAAAAAAGTAGCTGCGAAGGTAGAGGAAGCTAAAAAAGATGTTGTTAAAGCGCCTGTTGTGCAAAAGAAAGGCTCTGTTAAGCCCTTAGCAATTAGCGAGAAAGACCTTCCTGCAAACTATGATATTTGGGTGTTAAAGCAGGGTGATACAGCATTAACTCAAGGGCTTGTTATTAGCACGCCAACTTGGGAGATGGGTAAAGAAGGTTATATGTCTCAAATTTGGCTAACCTTTAAAGAAAATGAGATTCACATTAACAGTTCTTCTGATATTGCCAGCGAAGCAAAGAATTTAGGTATTCGTATCGACGGAGGTGACTTGATTCCTTTTACGCGAATAGCTGAGAATAATATTGGAATTGTTGAAGGTGAGTGGCTAGATAAACTGGCAAATGCGAGTAAGCTGGATATTTACCTAGGCTTCTTCCCTGGCAAGAAACCTACAAGTGATACTTTCCATAGTGATACCTCTCTGGAAAATCTGGACCGTGTTGTGGCAACTTACCGTAAGTTGAGTAAGTAATTACCTAGACTATTAGGTGAATAATAGGGCTGCATTAATGCGGCCTTTTTTGTGGCTTGAATAAATAGATTGTGCGCAATATACTTGCATAACTAGAGGATAAGACAATGAAGAAAGTTATTTATCTACTGATATTTTTTATACTGGCTGGAGTCATCACAATGCGAGTAATTGAGAACAATACAGCACCTAAATTAGGTGTTCAAAATGGTGAGCTGAAGCCCTTGGGAAGTCGGCCTAATAGCGTATCAACTCAAACCGATAAGCCTGATAAGCAGGTAAAATCGATTGCCTTCGATATAGAAGCAAAGCAGCAGATGCAGAAGGTTCAAAATGTCATAGACGCTATGCCGGGGGCAAAAATTCTTCAGCAAAGTGATCACTATTTGTATGCCGTTTTTACCAGTCCGCTGATGCGTTTCAAAGACGATGTGGAGGTTTATCTGGATGATGAGCAGAAGCTAATTCACTTTCGTTCAGCGAGTAGGGTGGGGTATTCAGACTTAGGTGTTAACCGGAAGCGATATGAGGACTTTGCTAGGCGACTGTCTGTATTGAGTCAATAAGCGAAATTAAAAAAGGCCTGTCAGCGGAAAGCTGATAGGCCTTATTGAACGGCGTATCTATCGTTTAGTTCTTATCCCAGTCAAACTCATTTGCACCGATCGCGCCGCTATTATCCTCGTCCCAGCTTTTTTGGCCTAGGGAGTTATATTCTAAAAAGCCATCGCCCGTTTGGGAATTGGTAGGAGTCGCTCGTAGGGTGTAAGAACTCCCTGTAGCCGCTTCAATCGTTAGGTCGTAGTAAACAGATGAGCCGCCTACCGGTGCGGTTGTAGCAAATACTGCGGGAGCCCCAGTATCTCCACTTTGTCCTGCATTCAGGTAAGAGTTATTTTGTGTGAAATGTTTTTCCATCGCAGCCGAAAAAGAGACTAAGGCGCCCTGAGCTTCAGAGCGTTTGGAACTCTTTACGTTATCCTGATATGACGGGTACGCGATAGCAACTATGATAGCCACTATAGCCACCACTACCATTAATTCTATCAGCGTGAAGCCCTTCTGCGAGCTATAACAATTCTTGCAGGTATACATATTTACTCCTCTTGAACCCAGTAGGTTCTAACAATTTTTCCTTCGCGATCAAGTGGATTGCACTCTGTACCAATACACAAAATGTCTTGGCCATCCACACGAAGTCTTTGTGGTGCGGTTGGTAATGATTGTGTCGTGAGCGTGCCAACTTCCCTATCGCTTGTGGTTAACTCAGAATCTAATCCGATACCGTCATAATTCTTAACCGGTGTCGCGTCAGCTATTTCGATATGGTAGAGGCGAGGAATACCGGAGCTAAAAATACAGCCGTTAGTACTTGCTGTGGGCTCGTAAGTGGTAAAGTAAACCGTTCCATCAATGGTTAAAGATGTCGCTAGCATTTTTTCGCCATCACGCGTAAAACGAATGAACCAACCCTGTTTTGGTAATATATCAGCACCGTTACCGTAGTATTCAGTATAGGCGGCTTCTTGGTTGGCTTCAGAGTTTTGGCCGCTTACGTCACCCAGGTTGTTATTCGTTGCGTCGTAAAGGTCATCCTCTATAAGTGCTGTATACTCGATAGAGCCGTCAAGGTTCTTTGGAGGTTCAAGTACGTCGGAGCTTTTTATCATATATAAACGGTCAACGACTTCATCATCAAGAGGGTGAGCTTGCCAGCCTGAACCAATGACAATAGCTAAGGTTAAGCTGCTGCTATCGCTTAGTACCGATACGTCAGGTGCATGGTAGAAACGTCTATTGTTTTCGGTTCCTGTATCGGACACACTGGCGATTACCCCCCCATGTACAGGAAGGGTACTAGAGCTGCTTCTATTGTTATCTATGTCGAAGCGCCAGACCTGTCCACCCATGTCGCCCACGTAAATTTGGTCAGCAATTCTGTCAGCGTTCACATCAATAGCCTTAACGTCTGATGGAATGCTATATTTCATATCACTAAAGTTAGAGGGGGTCGCGCTCCAGATTTTCTCTCCTGTCTCTGCGTCAACAATATAAACAGCTCGACCAATGGAATCTTCAGAGCGAGTTGTTGCTAGATCTTGATTGGTATCATAACCACCGCCAAAAATGAGAACTTCGCGAACAGTGCTACCCATTCTAACCTTAGTTTTAACTGGCTTAGACCAGGTCTGACCGAGCTCTTCGAAGCCGCTAGTGCCACCTGTCCCCCCAGTAATTTGCCACAGAAATTCAGGTGCATCGCGCTCTGTAACATCTAAAGCATAATAGCTATTTCCACCACGGCGCATGCCAGAATATAAATAGACGAAATCATTTGAGTCGTATAAATCATTGTCATTGTTTTCGTCGTTGACCCAAGTTGTTATGGAGCCGTCCATTCCATACGTGTGTTCAACAGCCTGAGAATCTTCAAATAAAGTTTTTTGCATTCCCAGTAGCTCTTTGGGCATAAAAGCAAAGTATTCATCACCTTGGCCTTTTGTATAGGTGCCACTAGTGCTATTACTTCCGTTTATCGCGTGGATAAAACCCTGGTTGTCACCGAAGAATATTGCCGTGTCGGGGTTCTCGTCGGTACCACCGTATATCACAACCACTGGCGCAGAGTGGAGGGGGTCCATTATTGTGTGTCGAGTATCTGTATAACTATTATCGTTATCGGTATCAAAGACATCAATATCACGAATCCAGTCTAGTAATAGCTTGTACTCTTCATCAGTTGCTTCGGTGTATTCAAGTAATTCTTTAGTAATATTGTCTGCGTTATCGTAAGAAATTTCGTTACTGTCGTCAGATAGGTTGCTAGAGCCACCTAGGTACGTAAACACATTACGGTCATCACTATTGTTGGGTAAGTTTTCTGCAGCGCCCCCTAGGTGAATATCATTAGCGTCAATATCATCTGACCACCAGCTCCATGCGCCTGGGTCAGCAGGGTTATTACTGCGAGACTTAAAGAAACCAGTTTCTGGATCAATCGCGGTACGGCCAGCTCTATCATAAACAGTGCCGTCAGATCCTAGACGATAGCGTTTTAAGTTACCCTTCCAGACAGGCCCAGTTTCAGGCTTGAAAACCGAGAAATACAATTCATCACGATGGTTGAGGCGGTTAAAGGTATTTACAGCAACGCCGGGAGAAACAAACGTGGTACTAATATCTTTGAGGCTTGAGAATATTTGCTTAATTGCACTTTCGAGCTCGGTTGTATCGTTGGCTACAAAGTATTTACCGCCACCACCTGGGTTGTCATCAGTACCCTCGGCTGTTCGTTTGAGCAAATTATCATCGAGTTCAAAGCCAATCGTATAGGTTGTAACGTTTTGTTCGCCATCATATTGACTAGATACATCGTTTTCGTACATGTGGCGGGAAATCTCATCTAGACAGTTGTCAGTGCAGTTGCCCACAGTACTCTCTATAACGTTTCTCGATGCAGTATCGTTACTATCACTTCGGCTAGAGCCAGGGTGAGCGTCATAAGTGGGTTCACCGTCCGTTAATAGGACAATGTTGTTAGGCTGGCATTCATCTGAAATAGGCGATTGGTATTTGCTAGAGTTGCTAGGGCTCTTAGATGAGGCAGAGCTTTGGCTGCCTAAAAATACCGAACCGCCAGAATAGTAACGGTAAGCTTCAAATAGGCTTTCAGCGAGAGGAGTCCAGGTATCCGGGGAAAGGCTGTTTAGATCAGATACAAAAGAAGACCGATTGTCTTCAATATAATCAATTGGAGTCGTAACGCGGCCACCTTGCTTGCCGTAATTATTGGTATTAAAGCTCATTAAGCCAATATTAATACCTGAAGTACTGTTAATCAGGTTGCTGACAACGCTCTTCATGATGCTAATGCGTGATTGAGAAGTCACTTCACGATAGTAGGCATACCAATTAATATAGTTTGAATTAAAGAAATCATAGGTAGTGTAGCTGTTCCAGCTTATTTCGTTGTTGCTAGAACTCGCCCATTTGCTGGAGTTATGTACTGCGTATGTGTTGCCTGTTGTTCCGTTAGCGCCGTGTGCACCTCGATCATCTTTACACTCGATAATATTTGTATTGGAACTACTGCGACGACTGAAAAGATTACGCCAAGCATTTCTGCGGGTATTAAAGCCAGCGACTTTTGCAGCAGTATACTGTCCTGCTATTGCAAGCTTGTCAGTCATTTCTTGGCAGTGATTTTGGCTTGTTAAAATTGTACCTCGATAGTTGAAATAACTATCGAATGCATAGATGTAAGCGTCAGAATAGGGGCTTCGACCGTCATCGATAGCTTTCTGAGTATAGTCAATTGAATGGTTGTAAGGGGTTTCCGTACTAACCATATTTGACATACTGCCTGAGTTGTCAAGAATAAACAGGACGTTTGGTGTTAATTCGTTAGAAGCACTGGACTCAAATAAAATCTCAGTATCGTCTGCGTGTGCAATATTGGCTGATAGAAGCGTAATAATGCAAGATGCCAAGCCGTGACCTAGTTTGGATTGTAATGATCTCATTGGCCTGCCTCCAAATTAAAGAAACGGAAGTGATGGAGCTCTTTGGTCTTTATGTTGTAACTGATTGCGCCACTTTTGCCATTGAAGGGGGTTAATACATCAAGAGAGGCTTTTTCTTGCCCAATATAGGCTTGAGTTGTTTCAGTGATACGATATTGCTGTAAGTCACAAGAGGCGCAAGCTCGAGCTTCGATGCTTTTTATTTTTCCATCAAGGCCTCGGTTCAATTGAATGGAATCAGTCTCATAGCCTTGAGTGATATGTGTCAAAGGTGGGGGAGTATACCCTTGTTGTAACTTAAGTAGCTGATCTTTTGTAAGTGCTGGCTCACTAGTATGAGCCTGAGCACTAAACAGTACACTAAAGGTTAGGAGCAAGCCTAATGCGTATATTTTTTTCATCATTGCCTCCTGATGGCTATTTCGTTGTTTCGGGCCATCACTCTAAATTCTGTTGTATGCCTTAAGGCATGTATAAGTTTAATGGTACTCAAAACCTTGCCTGATAACCGTTTGTGCACTAGTGGCCTCGACCGCACCTTCTACTAAAGCTTCGAATAGCTCCGGTTTAAGCTCTGTTGAGCTCTCGTCTACGTTTAAGGAGCCCCCTTTAGCGAGCGCTACAACACCCATATATCCGATGCTATAGCTGGATGCAGCTTTTGAGCCAGAAACTGCATAGTTAATACTCGAAGTGTGTTCACCAATAGTGCCGATTCCTATCGCCTCATCTAATTCTGTAGTGTCTTTGTCTATGATGACTTTATTGATCAGTCCACTTACGGCATTTTCTGCTGCTTGAAAAGTCGCGTTGTTGTTTTGTGCATTTGATGCCATTT
>NZ_LWFZ01000483.1:0-648 GCF_001635225.1 Oleiphilus sp. HI0086 | reverse complement strand
TTTGGTGTTCTATTAGCGTCAGCGATTAGAGGCTTCGTTTCGTTGGAGGACTTCCAAAATTACTTCGGGCCAACGCTGCTTGGTCTAGGAGCAACCTTGATCGCAGCAACAATCATTGAAGTATGCTCCGAAGGCTCGACCCCTATAGCGGCCGACTTGATGAATCGAGCCAATGCCCCCGGTAATAGCTTTGCATTTTTAATGACAGGCGTAGCGACCGATTACACTGAAGTGATGGTAATAAAAGACACAATGAAGTCTTGGAAGACAGCACTATATTTACCTTTGCTAACCGTACCACAGGTGATCGTGGTTGCAATGATATTGAATAGTGTTTAACAATCGAACGTAGGCAGAGGGTTCCATCCCTTATATGAATCTACACCGTGCTAACCCGCCTGCGAGCCATGGAAGGCTCTGCCTACAGGATATTCTCAAGCACGACTGAAATACTTGATTGTACCTCTTCCAAACTTTGTGTTTCGTCAACTATTTTAAATCGCTTTGGCTCAGCTTCTGCACGCGCTAAATAGTTATCTCTAACATTATTAAAAAACTCTGCCTGTTCTTCCTCAAAGCGATCTAGGGCACCACGATCTTTTGCACGCTCCATGCCTACTTCAATCGGAGCATCTAATAAAAGAGTCA
>NZ_LWFZ01000482.1:0-747 GCF_001635225.1 Oleiphilus sp. HI0086 | reverse complement strand
AAATATAGCGACAATCAGGTTGAACGTTATCTACATATCGACCAAAGTCCCAAATGCCTTAATGATAGTGAGTGGAAATGGGGTCTTTTTGGCGCAGAAAACCAAGAAAGACTCTCCGAAGCGACAGACCTAATAGTCAAGCTAGACCCTTATATTGAGGCTCAGGCAGCCTACGACACCCTCCCCAAAACACTAAGAAAAGAGTTATGGGATAATTTAGCAAGCTTCTTCTCTGATGCGCTGTCTCGCTCATCCCACAAAGCGATTGCCAGGAGAGTATGCTCAAATGAGTTTTTGGCCCGCAAAATAATGCCTGTCGATAACTGGCCCGTTTACATCACCTGTCTGAAAGCCTACATAGAACAAGACTACGACATGCTCGACGTTATCGCTAAGCTGAATAGCCCGCTGACATTAGTCGTTGGGCTTAAATCAACGATGTACCCCTGTACCGGCCAACTCCGCATTGCCGACCATCACCCCAATTGCGATGTTCTCACTTTCCGAAACAGCGGGCATACACCGCTTATCGATCAACCTTATCGCTTTTTTCAGACACTAAAAGGTTTTGCCCAAGCCTAAATTTTGACCTAAAAAACTGTTATGCTGCCGCCGAAATTTAAACAACATTTCTCGGAGTACTCGTGGAGAATATAACACCCGCATTAATTGGTGGATTACTGATAGGTCTTTCGGCCAGCCTTATTATGCTTTTTTACGGTCGTATCACCGGTGTCAGCAGCATGA
>NZ_LWFZ01000481.1:0-495 GCF_001635225.1 Oleiphilus sp. HI0086 | reverse complement strand
GCTTTGCATTATTATGGATGTTCTGAGGAAAAAGGCCAGCTTATATCTCAATAAGCTGGCTCGCATTGTTGTTAATCTGTTCAAGTGCGTCACGGCCTGGAACGGCTCTACCAAAATAGAAGCCTTGAATCTCCTGGCAGCCCAAAGACTTTAGGTAACTTAGTTGAGTCTCGGTTTCGACGCCTTCGGCAACAATATTGAGTTTCAGGCCGTGGGCCATGGATACAATAGCATTAACGATGCAGGCATCATCGTGTGTATCTTCAATATCCTTGATGAAGGACTGGTCTACTTTCAAAGTATGAATAGGCAGTTTATGAATATAGTTCAGTGATGAATAACCCGTGCCAAAGTCGTCAATGGCAATGGTGACGCCATGCTCAGAGAGTTGTCTGAGTTTTTGAGTCATATTCTCAAGGTCGTTCATAATAACATTTTCAGTGAGCTCGATTTCGAGATTTCCGGGCGGGAAATCTGCCTGGCGCAAGCTGGATA
>NZ_LWFZ01000480.1:0-595 GCF_001635225.1 Oleiphilus sp. HI0086 | reverse complement strand
AGACCAGATAATGCCGTGAACCAAGCAATTGAGCTATTCAAACAAAACAACTCACGATCAGGTCGCGTTATCCTGATTGCAGACAGTAGCACGCAAGAGCAAAATGAACGTATTTCAGATGCCTTGAGTAGCAAGAATATCCATCTAGATGTTCTTGCAGTAGGTACCAAAGAAGGCGGGCCGATAGATATACCCGGAAAAGGATATTTTAAAAGCCAGGGCGAGATCGTCATCCCACAGACTCCTTTCAAACTATTGGACAGTCTTGCAGGGGTAAATCGCGGCAAGATGGTTAAAATGTCCCTAGATGATCACGACCTAGAGGCGCTTGATATCACGGGTGAACGACTGAGAAAAGCAAAAGCGAACAATACTGACAAGCAAGAAAGTTTTCGTACCTTTGATGCCTGGGAAGATGCCGGTTATTTGCTGTTATTCTTAATAATACCTTTTGCGCTTTTTGCGTATCGACAAAACACACTTCTAGCGCTGTTTATTTCGATATCGCTTATTTCTTTACCAGAAACCTCACACGCCCTTGAAGCAAGAGACTTGTTTAAGACCCAAGACCAGCAAGCTCAAGAGCTAATGAAGC
>NZ_LWFZ01000479.1:0-290 GCF_001635225.1 Oleiphilus sp. HI0086 | reverse complement strand
AGTCCAGCTTTGCTTGGAATGCTTTCAAGACATCCATGGTGTTACCAATATCTGATAGACCCAGAACCAAAGCAGTCAGATTGTTCGGTTGACGCGTTAGTTTCATTGTTGCTTCAGTGATAAAACCAAGTGTTCCTTCAGCACCAATAAACAAGTGACGCAAATCATATCCGGTATTGTTTTTCAACAAGTCTCGGTTTAGTTCAAGAATTTCGCCAGCACCTGTTACCACGGTTAAACCCAAGACCCAATCACGGCTCATGCCGTATTTGATAACTTTAATACCGCCC
>NZ_LWFZ01000478.1:0-290 GCF_001635225.1 Oleiphilus sp. HI0086 | reverse complement strand
CATGTTGGGGACGGCTTGAAGCCTGTCCAGCGTAGAATCGTTTACGCTATGTCCGAATTGGGCTTGAAGGCGACAGCCAAGTACAAAAAGTCTGCTCGTACGGTGGGTGATGTCTTGGGTAAGTTTCACCCTCATGGAGACAGTGCTTGTTACGAGGCAATGGTCTTGATGGCGCAGCCCTTCAGTTATCGCTACCCCCTTATTGACGGACAAGGAAACTGGGGTTCTCCGGATGACCCGAAGTCTTTTGCTGCGATGCGATATACCGAGTCAAGGCTGGCTCCTTACGC
>NZ_LWFZ01000477.1:0-465 GCF_001635225.1 Oleiphilus sp. HI0086 | reverse complement strand
TTTTGAAAGCGGTGAAGGTGTAGTAGAGCGACTTTCTAGCGAGCGCCCTGATGCGTTTATCAGTGATATTCGCATGCCTGGCATTGATGGGCTTGCACTACTTGAAAAGATTCAANCTAATNACTTNCATCGTGGCGTACCGGCAGTTCCGGTCATTATTATGACCGCTCATTCCGACTTGGACAGCGCTGTTTCCTCCTATCAGAGTGGCGCTTTCGACTACCTACCCAAACCCTTCGATCTAGATGATGCCGTCGCACTAATCAAACGCGCCATTGCTCACTCCCAAGAGCAAAAAGCACAGAATATGCCTGATGCACCGGAGCTCAATGAAGAAAATACTGAAATCATTGGTAAAGCTCCAGCGATGCAGGAAGTGTTTCGCGCTATCGGCCGCTTATCACAGTCAAATATAACGGTTCTGATCAATGGCGAATCAGGAACAGGTAAAGAACTGGTCGCTCG
>NZ_LWFZ01000476.1:0-313 GCF_001635225.1 Oleiphilus sp. HI0086 | reverse complement strand
AAAGCCATATCGTAGTAGCGCCAGTGTTAGATACTGACGGCAAACTGGTAGGTTTTATCACTGAGCAAAACTGCATCAAGCAGATGCTCAACAATACCTACTATTGTGATAGCCACGAAGTAGCAGCTGACATTATGCGAGAGAATCCTCTATCCGTATCCCCTGATGAAGATATTCTTAAGCTAGCAGAAAGCATGCTAAGGAAAGGGCCCAAGATCTACCCAGTAATAGAAAATGATAAAGTGATCGGCATTATTAGACGTGCTGATGTACTAAAAGCACTTAGCCTGGCCAAAAAAGATATGTGTGCAGT
>NZ_LWFZ01000475.1:0-657 GCF_001635225.1 Oleiphilus sp. HI0086 | reverse complement strand
TCATAGCATTGGCAAACCGGTTATCCTTCAGACCATCTTTGACTACTCGGAATGGCATGACGTATCTATTTCATTAGATGAAGTAGGGGTAATCGAATCTGCTTATCATGTGAAATATGGCGAAGTCGTGGTCAGAAAATGGAAAATGCCCGCAATCGTTCAGGAATCTGTTCATTACTATGCTGACTATCAAAATGCCCAAAGCAATCGTGACCAAGCGATGGTGACTAATGGTGCTGCTAAGTTAGCTCAAGCAATGTTATCGGGTGAAGAAGCTGCGATAGATACAGCTTTGCAAGATACCGTATTTGCAGATCTGAATTTATATGAAGATGAATTGGAGCTTTTGAAGGAAAGACACGACATCGTGAAGAGTGGTCTGGAGGCAATTCGTTCATGAGACAAGTTGATGTAGTGATTATTGGTAGTGGTCCTGCAGGGCAAAAAGCAGCGGTACAGGCAGCCAAAGGTGGTAAGAGTGTCGCTCTTATAGAGCGGGATCAATGGTTGGGTGGTGCATGTGTACACAGAGGAACGATCCCCAGCAAGACGCTTCGTGAGAACGCCTTACGTGTTAAAAAGATGCGAGAGAATTCTATTTCCGCTGAAGAGTTTGAACAACAATGGCAGCTACGCAACTTAGAGATCATCGACAAC
>NZ_LWFZ01000474.1:0-7321 GCF_001635225.1 Oleiphilus sp. HI0086 | reverse complement strand
TAATATAGATTCAAAGTCTCTCTCATGCAAGTTACTGGATTTAATCAATAATTGAAGGAGATCTGTAATAGTTTTCAGATATAATTATGTAGCAGCTAGCTTGCTCTGCTTTGGCTTAATAGTTTTTCGCACTCATTTGCTAACGCGCGTCGTTTAAAGATAAAGTGCCAACGATGGCCAGAGAGTTGTCGCCATAAGTTTGCAGCCCTTACGCCTGAGAGAAGCAGGCAGCGGATTTTTGCTGCGTTCAGATCGACGGTCAAGTGGCGTTCATGGCCAGATACCTGTACACGCAATGAAAAGGTGCTGATGGTTTGCATGTAAATCTCAGCGAGACTGCCAATGACATTTTCGTGAAGCAGGCCAAAATGCTCTACTTGCTGTTGTGCCCTCTCAAGTTTCCGGCTAAGTGCATCTAGCATTTCTTTATCTTTATTGAGTTTTCTCTCAAGGTGGAGGACTGCAAGAGCGTAGCGCACGGGCAGTACGTGCCCCTTAGTATTAGTTTTGGCAAGTAGGTCATGAACGACTTCAAGGCCTTTCTCAAGTTTGGCAAGGTCACCAAAGACCGATAGTGTGGTATCCGGGTTTGTGATAAACAGACTATTTAAGGCAGTTTCCAGGTGTTGAGGATTGCATTGTCCGCTCTGTGCAATGTCGTCAGCGGCTGACATTGCCTGGAATAACCCTGCTAGGGCAAGTATTTGTTGTTGAGTCTTGTTCATAGAGTTCACTGTTTAAAATTACTTTGCTGATGATTGCTGAGCATGTCTTGGAATTCAGCTTTCTAGTGTTTTAGCTGTCTATTCCGTTGTTTCAATAATCGCGCCACCGAGGCATTGATCTTCAAGATAGAAGGCAATCGATTGGCCGGGTGTGACCGCGCGCTGAGGCTGCCCAAAGAATACGCTTAAGCATCCATTGTCGTTACTTTCAATAATGCAGTCCTGATCAGCTTGGCGGTAGCGCACCTTAGCTTTGCAGTGGAAAGGGTACTCACTTGGAGCTTTGTTGATCCAGTCAGTTTCGAGAGTCTGTAGTTGGCTGCTGTATAGAAGGGGGTGCTTGCTGCCTTGAACAACGATTAATACGTTACGATCAAGGTCTTTTTGTGCAACATACCAAGGTGATTCGTCATAGCCGCTGAGCCCACCAATTCCTAAGCCTTGGCGCTGCCCAATAGTGTGGTACATAAGCCCATTGTGTCGGCCGATGATATCGCCCTTGTCAGTTTCAATATCACCCGGTTGCGCAGGGATGTATTGCTTTAGAAAGTCAGAGAACTTTCGCTCTCCGATAAAACATATGCCGGTACTATCTTTCTTGTTATGTGTGATTAAATCATGTTCTTCGGCAAGCTTTCTTACAGCTGGCTTTTCCAATTCACCAACCGGAAACAGGGTTTTCGCTAATTTGCTTTGGTTGACAGCATGTAGAAAGTAGCTTTGATCTTTGTTGTTATCGAGCCCCTTTAATAGCAAGGTTTGCCCATTATCGTCAGCGCGTCTCACGTAATGGCCTGTCGCAATGTAATCTGCCCCTAAGGTACTCGCATAATCGAGAAAGGCTTTGAATTTGATTTCCTTGTTACACAGGATGTCAGGGTTGGGAGTTCGCCCAGAGCGATACTCAACCAAAAAGTGCTCGAAGACTCTGTCCCAATATTCAGCGGCAAAGTTAGCGGTATGAAGCTTAATACCTAGCTTGTCACATACAGCTTGGGCATCATTCAGGTCTTCGATTGCGGTACAGTATTCTGTGCCGTCGTCCTCGTCCCAGTTTTTCATAAACAGGCCTTCGACAAGAAAGCCTTGCTGTTTTAGGAGTAGTGCTGAAACGGAAGAGTCAACACCGCCTGACATGCCAACGATTACGCGTGTTTGGCTTGGGTCAACAGAAGAGGGTAGGGAAGAGCTATTTTGTATCATAAGGTGGATATACTAGCGGTGAGCTGCTGAAGTAAGTTTGTTAGTTTGTTTGGAAGAAAGTGCATTCTACCTTGTTGCCTTTATACTTGGTAGTGCCTCCTTTATGCTACTAGATGTTCGGTGGAGTATTTAGTTTGCTGTCTATACTTTGTATAGTAACGGTACTGGGGAATAATGAAGTGATCAGAGAGTCTTGAGGGAATATCAATGAGCAGTGTGCAAGTTGTGCCACGAATTTTGGAGTTGTTTGAGCGTGCTAGTGCAAAACAGTTTGATAATTTAGGTGCTTATATTAAAAAGACTGATAATGACCTACAAAGGTTATCTACTCTTGATGGCTTTGTTTCTGTATCCATTGAGGCTAGTTCTGAAGATCTTTCTATCTTAATGTATTTAAGTGTTTCTGGAGCTTTTCTCAGGGAAACAATGCCTAGTATTGAAGCGCAAAATTAAACAATTGTGCAGTACCAGGAAAATTGGTGTATGGAGCTAGCTAATCGCTTTTTGGGAGACTTGAAAAACCAGTTGCTGCTTCATCACTGTATTCTCAGAATGGGCTTGCCTAAATTGTGTCAGGATGAGCTGTTAGAGCTGGACGCACCTGTTGATTACGAAGTCCATGAGAGGCTTTTCTTGGTGGATAGCCACCTATTGGCACAGATTCATGACTTGCCGATTGTCTGTCGTTTATTAATAAAACAGACCAATAAAGAAATGATATTTGCGGAAGTTAGTGAGGGTTTGGAGGAAGAAGACTGGTTTGAAGAAAGCGAGCTTGAGTTTTTCTAGTGTCTCAAGCTGCTTTTGGGGTTTCTGCCTTTGAATCGGTTTAACTATGTTTGAATTCAGGGCTTCCAGGCAAAAAACTCGCAACATTCTTTACTCGCCAGGCAAGTTCTTCGTGGCTATCTGCTTGCACAGTCACGTGCCCTAGTTTGCGTCCTTCGCGTTCTTCTTTTCCGTACAAATGAAGGTTGGCGTAAGGAAGTGACAAGATACTCCCGGTATCACCTTTTTCACCAATAATATTGATCATGCAGGTGAGCTTTTGCGCTTCGGTGCAACCTAAAGGTAGGCCGCTGACAGCACGCAAATGGTTTTCAAACTGACTGCAATGTGCGCCTTCAATGCTCCAGTGCCCAGAGTTATGGACTCGAGGTGCCATTTCATTAGCGACTAAGCCGTTTTCTGTTTCAAATAATTCCAGTGTTAAAATGCCGACATGCCCTAGCTCATGCATTAACTCTTTAATATATTGATTTGCTTGAGCATTTATATCGTCCGCGACCTTAGCTGCAGGTGCGATGGAATAGCGCAGAATGCCTTCGTGGTGGTCGTTTTCTGCTAGTGGGTAGACTTTCATGCTGTCATCAGCTGAGCGTACAGCGATAATTGACAGCTCTCGAGAAAAGTTTACGAATGCTTCTGCAATAAGTGTGTTTGTGCCATTTTTACCTTCGCCAATAGCCTGCCATGCTGCTTCGCATTGTTCTGCTTGACGAATAACGAACTGGCCTTTTCCGTCATAGCCTTCTCGCGTTGTCTTGGTGACGATTGGGCAACCTAGTTTTTCGACAGCCGCTTTTAACTCTTCAAGGGAGTTGACGATATGGTAGGCAGGAGTGGGAATTCCAAGTTTGGTAAATAGTGCCTTTTCCTCAGCTCTATTTTGACAGACTTCAATAGACTTTGAGGGGGGATAAAGTGTACTTTTACTTTCGATGTATTGTGTTAGTTGCGCTGGAAGGTGCTCAAATTCATAAGTGACGACATCAACGTCATTCAGGAAGTCCGCTAAGGCCGGATTGTCGAGCTTGGCCTCGGTGTCGATAGTAATGTCTCCAAGTCCAACGCTAGGAGAACCGGACGTATCATAAAAGTGAAAGTCCAGCTCCAGAGGGTATCCCGCCAAAGCGAGCATTCGGCCTAGTTGCCCAGCGCCCAGTACACCAATTTTCTTCATTGCCTAGCCTCGTGGATCTGGTTGGCTTAATACTGTTTCTGTTTGCGTCTGGCGGAACTTATTGAGAGCAGCTTTGACTTTGTCATCATGCAATGCGATCACCTGGCCTGCAAGTAGACCTGCATTCTTTGCCCCGGCGACACCAATAGCCAGTGTACCAACAGCGATTCCGCCAGGCATTTGTGCAATAGATAGAAGGGAGTCGAGGCCGTTTAATGCTTTAGATTGAACAGGTACGCCAAACACAGGTAGATTGGTTTGTGAGGCAGCCATTCCAGGTAAGTGTGCTGCGCCACCAGCGCCACCAATTATAACTTGAATGCCGCGCTCTTCAGCTGTTTTGGCATAGTTGAATAAGAGGTCAGGGGTGCGATGTGCAGAAACGACCTTAACTTCGTAGGCTACACCTAACTCGTCTAGCATGTTGGCCGCGTGTTCCATTGTCGGCCAGTCCGACTTTGAACCCATGATTATCCCAACTACTGGCTGCATCTTGTCACCTCTCACTAACTGTCTGGCCTTGATGCCAAGGCACGTGATTACCCAGAGAATTAGTGTCTGGATAAAAAAAGACCGCATATAGTAGTGATTCATCAGGTTTCATGCAAATAGAATTGTTTTATTGGAGGACAAAGGTGCGCGCAGGCGCTAGAATCTGCTTTTGACTGGCTGGTGCATGGTAACCCGGCGGTAGTTGGAATTTAAGCGTACAGATACCTGAGATGATTAGTGCAGAGGAAATTTAATGGATAGCTTGCGGCCGGACCGAGATGATCTGGATCTTTATAATAGTCGAAAGAATAAGAATAAATCTGCTAAGGCATCGGCAGGCAAAAGAGATGATATCGGCAACAAAAAACAGCAAGTAGGAAAGGCCGGTTCAGGCTCTAGCTCTACAGTAAATGCTGTGCGTTCGTCCGAGGTGCGCGCCCCGGTTGCAGCCTCTCAATCATCTGCTTCACCTTTAGTCGTTTCTCTGTTGCTGTTAATGCTTCTGGCTTTGGGGGGCTTATCATACTTATATTGGCAGCAATCCCAAACGGTAGTCGGTTTAGAGGAGCGCTTGTCTAGTGCTGACGAATTTATAGGGCAAAGCAAGTTGTTGTTGGCTCGTTTGGAAGGGGAGGTTAGTGAAACGGGTGCTGAACTAATGCAAACCGGCACATCTGCAGAGAAGAAAATGGCTTTTCTGGAGTCGGAGGTTCGAAAGCTGTGGGGTGTGTCTTATGATAGGAATCGTAAAACTATTCAAGGTCATGAAAAGAAAATAGAAGCGCTAACGAAAAAGCTTGCCGAGAGTCAAAAATCTTTAGCTACTCATGAGGTTTCATTATCAGCATTGAAAGCGGACTCTGATAAAGGGATGTCAGTATTAGATGGTCGTATAGCTTCGTTGTCAGGGGAGTTGTCAATTACTCGAGCTGAACGAGAAGAGTTTTTGACGCAGTTTAATGAAAAATTGAGCACTTTCGATTCGAGTACTCAAGAGTTTGAAAAACGTATTGCTGCGCTACAGGCTCGTATGAGTGATAGCGCCAAAGTTCAATTAGAAAACCAGGAAAGCTTGCTGTCGATAGATGAAAGTCGCCGCCAGCTTATAAAAAGAGTCATTGATTTGGAGGCGAGCTTGGGTAAATTGTCTTCTTCTAGTGCAAATCCCGGGGTGAGATAGTCTTTACAGGTATTCGGATTCTCGATGACATGCGGTAGATCGCAAAAATTAGATTAACTAGCTGTTAAACTGTCCGCCTGATTGTGATGGGTAGCTAGTCTTGCTGCTCGAATAAATATAAAGCTGTACATCTATAGGAAACGATACATTGGACGGTATTGTGAGTTTCAAAACTTGCCAACGAAGCGCTTACTCTGTGAGCTTGGGTCGCGTTGCTGAGGTTAAGCAATCATTAAAGAGCGTTGTGGGCAAACCATCCCGCTCCTTTCTTTATTATGCGCTTTCTATTGTGCTTGCCTGCGCGATTTTTCCGCTGGCTTTGAGTTCTGGTCAGGTGAAGGCGGATACTACTGCGCCCTATTCGAAGCCTTTCCATAAGCAGGGTAGAGGTTGGTATCCATCTATTTATTGGTCGACAGGTCGAAACCTGGGTTCTTACTATTTTCCCAATACTGATGGCGAAATGTTCAAGGAACTCGATGATACTGAGTGGGATAAAGAAGCCAATGCACTAGTTTACTTCTATCGGCCGAACAGTCAGTGGGCCTCTGAAGAGCTGGAAGCACCTAGTTATTATATTAATGACGAAATTATCTTTAACCTTCGTGCCGGTAGTTACACTTATGTTGAGCTGCCAGCAGGAAGTTATGACTTTACTGTGCGCAAGAGCTTGATGCCGTTATTTGGTTTCGAAGCTTTCGATGATAAAGTGATGATGGCTTTTGATCTTAACTTACAGGCTGATATTGGTATGAATCTGGACGCTGGGTCGATTACCTATATTCGACATTCTGAGGTGTCGCTCCCTGAAATTAGGCACTCTTTAATAGAGCCGGAAGATGAAATGGCAACAGCCGATGTGCAGTTGGTTGAAAGGGAAATGGCGATGAAGGAAATGCCCAAGACTCGCTATTTGACGCATTCGTTTTGGCACCCGACTGACGCTGATAAGGCTCAGGAGGTACTTGATGGCACAATGCAAGAATACGGTTGGTTTACCGTGATTTGGCCGTGGTCGAATAACTTTATGTGGGGCTTCCCGATTTTCTATCTGCCTAGTGATTTGTATCGGGAGTTACGACGAGATAAGCCTTTAACCTTGGAGCAGGAGTTGTACCTGCTTGCGGATGATGTTGATGAATATCTAGCCGCTATTGATGATAAGCGAAAAATAAGGCGAAACTGGTTGGCTCCTTGGCGTGAGCCGAAAATTCAATTGACCTTGAATGAAGAGTTGGAGTTAGATCGTCTCGAAAGAGCAGCGAGAGCAGGTAATATAGCGCCGGCTCCAGTGCCTCGAGAGGAGGAAATGGTCGATGATGGTGAACCGTGGTATGCTTACTTTCAGCTCGAATCTAAAGAAGAGCCTGAGCCTGAACAAAAAGAAATGAGTGAGCAGCGGCGCGAGAATGTGGACCTGATTCGTCAGTCTTTGAATTAGGGCTGGCTGCAAAGTCGCTAAAAATGGGTGGAGTATCTAATTTAATCGGTTGAAAATTAAACTGTTTGTTTGATTTTTCCTCACGTTTTTTCTAGATATGAGACTTGTGAAAATTAATTGCATATTTATGCAAAAAAAAGCTGATTTCTAATTGACAGCTTCTAAGAAATCATTAAGATACGCATCTCAATTGAGTTGGGTGGTTAGCTCAGCTGGGAGAGCATCGCCCTTACAAGGCGAGGGTCACAGGTTCGATCCCTGTACCACCCACCAAATCTTTTTTAGATTTGAAATTGAAATGTAAAGTTTGTTGCGGA
>NZ_LWFZ01000473.1:0-613 GCF_001635225.1 Oleiphilus sp. HI0086 | reverse complement strand
CACACAACACTTAATCTACCAACTAGTTTTCCAGACACCTTAATAGAACACATTAAAATAAATCCAATCAGCAATAGCTTGTTTGCTCATGCTGGTGAAGCTGTAGATATGGCCGATGTAATTAGCGACGGTGACTTTTATCGCTCTGAAATTTATCACTCGGTTTTTGAGCCGCATGGAATAAAACGTATTTTAAGTTCACTACACATAGCTTCAAGAAGCGGTATCTATACTCTTCTCTCTGTGTACCGCACTGACAAAGATAGAAAGTTCTCAGATAACGAAAAGAAAAGACATCAACGAGTACTATTTCATCTTATACAAGCTGCCTCTCACGCCTGCATGCTAAGCATGGAAGATAGGTCGGAGGGAGAGGAGCAGTACTACGCGATATGCGACCGTCACGGCATTTACCATGAGGTCGAAACAGAGTTTCTCGACATAGTCGATCTTTGCTTTAAAGGAAGTAAGGAATTAAATACGCAAAAGCAAATCCTTCCCTTAAAACTCCCTTTGAATGAACAACAGAGAGAAAAACAGAACTACATCTTTAGCTCTCAGCAGCTCGGAGATCTCTTCCGAATAGGCGTTCGCCAAAGAAATAAACTCGACC
>NZ_LWFZ01000472.1:0-372 GCF_001635225.1 Oleiphilus sp. HI0086 | reverse complement strand
GAATTCCCGAAGAGGAATGTTGGACTGAACAGGTTCGATATGATGATTATCCTAAAAGTGAGCGTTCACATACTAGTACTATTCTTGGCGGTATTATTGGTGGCGCAATTGGTAATGCTGTAGGGCACCGAAGCAAAAACAAGAAGATTGGTACGGCTGTGGGTGCAATATTAGGGGCCTCAGTGGGGAGCGATATCGCCTCGAATGAGCGTCGTCGGTATAAAACAAGGTCACACTACCGTGATGAACAGCGCTGCGAAACCCGGCATCGTATAAGCTATGAAGAGAAGGTGCTCGGCTACCATGTATGGTATCGTTACAAGGGTGAAAGATATAAGACCCGAATGGATCAGAAGCCGGGTAAGAAAATAA
>NZ_LWFZ01000471.1:0-295 GCF_001635225.1 Oleiphilus sp. HI0086 | reverse complement strand
CCTCCAAGTGGAGATTTCATATACCAAACAAGTGATAGGGTGGAAGCCGCCAATACCTTTTAATGAAGGGATTCGTCGCTGTTTTGGTAAGCTTCCTTGATACGCATGCTGTGTGTGCATGTGGTTTTTTAGTTTTTCGGTCACAGCTCCAGTGCTTTCTAGTGAATCAAGGTTTGGTTTCTTAGATTGTTACTGTTATCCTCTCAGCGATTTGGATAGGCTTGGTTGTTTAGGATTATAAAATGGAGAAAACGATTTTAGTAACTGGTGGAGCTGGTTTTATTGGTTCAGCTCT
>NZ_LWFZ01000470.1:0-270 GCF_001635225.1 Oleiphilus sp. HI0086 | reverse complement strand
TACGTCTTTTCTGACGGTTCAGTCGCCAGTAATGGCATGGTAGATAATTCTGAACAAGGCCGCGGCAAAGGTGTATGGACCGGCGATAACCAATCAACTGCTGCAGCGTTCTACCTAGTCTATGACCCTAGCGGAAACGGTCGCCCTACTGCGATACGCAACCAGGTTGGCTATATGCGTAGCGACGCATCAGTCGAAACCGCATCAAGCCCTGCTGCCAATAACGTTAACCTACTAGTTCAAACCGTTATGCTGAATTACATGGCACTA
>NZ_LWFZ01000469.1:0-408 GCF_001635225.1 Oleiphilus sp. HI0086 | reverse complement strand
ATAGCTTCGCAGTGCTCGACTCCGTACCATCTGCAATCACCATCAAGCGAGTGTTTAGCACTTTCTGCTGTTCAGGCTGCTCAATCGAGCTTAAGTGCACTTGATGGAAGTCTTTGCCTTGAGATATATGAGAAACCTTCACACCACTATAAAAAGGTAGTGATCTCTCATACACCTTGCTTAACAAACTCTGGCCCAAGCACTGATTCGGCACCACATAACCTAAGGCTTCCTGTCCATACTCTGCTGCATGCATCCGGGTGGTTCCAAAGCAGCCTTTTTCTGATACATGAACCTGTTCGATGGCACATACCGAAGGCTCAATATCTGTCCAGACATCAAGCTGCTCTAAGATTTCTCGCGTGCCCCAAGACAAGGCTGTCGACCTCGCATCGTAGCTAGGAGTGT
>NZ_LWFZ01000468.1:0-384 GCF_001635225.1 Oleiphilus sp. HI0086 | reverse complement strand
CGTTTGTCCAAGATCAGACAGCAGGACATTAAACTAAAAGTTGACTCGGAAGAGGACAAGCTTGAACCGGGTGACGGCTTAGGAACAGCCAAACCAAGAGATAAAAAAGAAGAGTTCTTATCTCACCTAATCAGCAAGCTAAATGAACTGTTTATTACGGACAACTTAACCGATCAAGACTTGGTTAATTACGCATACACAGTAAGAGATAAGGTTCGTGAGAATAAAAATGTTATGAGCCAAATTAGCAATAATACGGCAGAACAAGCGATGCTAGGTCACTTTCCTAAAGCAGTTGATGACGCCATATTAAGCAGTAGTGAAGCACATCAAGATCAGATGATGCAGTTGTTATCTGATCCAGAGAAGGCTGCGAAGTTTGGG
>NZ_LWFZ01000467.1:0-480 GCF_001635225.1 Oleiphilus sp. HI0086 | reverse complement strand
CCAACACAGGAAAAGGCCGAAGATAAGCACTACGAAACATTTTTTTAGCCTCTCGCCAAGTTCCATCTAAGATAATAAATAAAGGCCTCTTGCCATGCACTTGACTCTCTATTTCAACCGGGTTTCGAATACACTGATCAGCTTCTGCATACTCATGAGGAAAGACCACGATAGGAAAGTAATCTGGATTCTCCAATAGATCGCGCAAAGCAGCCTCCTGCTCGGTACGTTGCCACTGGAAAGCATAATTGTCAGGGATAAGATCTGCGATGATGCGTCCGGTATTACTGGGCTTAAATACTTCCCCCTGATAGAGAATAAAACAAAATGCACAAGCAGCCTCAACAACGGGTCGCTCTGCACAGATGCAATGATGCTCAACTAATAGGCATGACGGGCACCTTTCTAACTTGCTACCACGAGCAGAAAAAGGCCGATGTATCTTTTTACTCTGCTCATCTCGTAATTTTGAGACTGCAT
>NZ_LWFZ01000466.1:0-15591 GCF_001635225.1 Oleiphilus sp. HI0086 | reverse complement strand
GCAGTATACAAACGATAAGGACAATGCCGCTAAACCGCTTGAAAAAGAACTTGTTCCAACAAGCAGTTCCACCGAGAAACAAAGTCCTGCTGTCTCGCAGAATAAACCAAAAAAATTGAGTTATAAATTAAAGCTCGAGTTGGAACAGTTGCCTGCGAAAATAGAGAAAATGGAGTCGAGGATTGAAGAGCTTCAGGCTCTTATTGTGTCGCCTGAGTTTTATCAAAAAGACCATGAAGAAATAGAATCTGTTACGGCTGAACTAGCGGCACTTGAAGATGAGTTGTCGCTTGCTATGGAACGTTGGATGGAGTTGGAAGATGCTTAAATCAGAGCGTAACGATAGAGGGCCAGTGTAATGGGTTTGTGGGTAGCGCTACTCATTACTTTGGCTGTATTTGGGTCGGTTTTATGGGTTATGCCTTCACCCAGAGAAAAGTCGCTGACGGCAATGCGCGCACGTGCTCTGGAATTGGGGCTGAAGGTAAGGTTGCTCGACGAAAAACTGGCGAAGTCACTTTTTTATTGGATAGATAATTATCGTCCTTATACCTTGTATGAGTGTTTGTTGCCTAGAGAGGCCAAGCCAAGTTCACACAAAGCGCGAGTGATCCGCCTGAGTGTTGATCACGATGCACATGAGCTTGACGCTAGGGATGAGCTCAAAGAGGCGTTGGAAAAGGAGGGGGTCTTTGAGGGCTTGCCTGAGACCTGTGAAGCCTTGGTGATTTCACAAGGTGGCTTAGCTATGTTGTGGCGAGAGCAGCAAAAGTCTCCAGAATCCCTGGAAGAGGTGGAAAGCGTTAAGCGCTGCCTGGAAAGCTGTAAGCAATATGCGAAATATTGGTTAGCCTAGAAAATTGAGACATAAAAAAACCGAGCTACATGGCCCGGTTTTTTTATGTCTCAGACTATTAAGTATTAATTACATCGTCTCAAGAGCTTGCTCAATGTCATTAATAATCTTTTTTGAGTAAAGGTTAACGATGAAGTTAACACGATTCTCGTTGTAATTTACGTAAGAGTTCTTAATGAAGTCCCATTTGGTATTCGCAGAATCTAATAGCTTGAACGAGGTCTGTTTACCTTCAGCCATAGCCATCAATTCTTGCAGCTGTTTACCGAACTCTTCAGCAAGAGAATCGATCGTTACTTCTTTATCGACATCGCCGCCTGCATATACCTGACTAACCGTAGAAGTTGTTCTTGCTGAATACTTGGTCATCATTAGGGCAAGGTTAGTTGCTGTATCACGGCTTAGCTGGGTTGTCTTACTTGGCTTTATACTCGCGCCTGCTTGAATAGCATCATAAAGGCCGCTTAATGCTGCATTGAGTGCAATGTTATTGGTCGCCATGTCGCCCGCTAAGCGAAGGTCAGGGTAGCCTGTCTTCTCAACTTCACGTACGTTCTGCTTGAGTACTTTTTGGTAGGCTTTCCATGCAGCGGCGACTGCTTCAAACTGTTCCGAGGTCTCACCCGAATCTGTTTCACCTTGAATTGCGTTAAAAAGCTCGGCCATTGTTGTGAGCGAGGCATTGATATCTTCCAGGTCTTTTTGAGCACCTTGGTTTGCACTGAAGTTATAAAAGCCATTAATAGAATAATAAGAGTTGATCTGGCTTTGGTAGATGTTTTCCAGGACTGATTTTGACGAATTCTCGGCCGCATGGCTTTGTGTTGATGTGAACAACAATACGAAAATAAATGGAATAACAGCGCTTAGGCGGTTAAAAGTGATGTTCTTGAAATACATTAATTGCGACTCCATGTTTTTATTTCTAACGAGATATTTAGTTCAGTGTAGTATTTAATGCTTAACATACAAGCGTTTGGCGAATGAAGTTCATAATGATTGTAATTATTTTGTTTTGCGCATGATTTTGTCTGCTTTCGGTAATTCTATCGACGCTCTGAAGACTCAAGAATATATGTTAGTCAGCTTTGTATTGAATTTGTTCTTTGGTGGAATAATAAATTCGTTAAAAAGGCATAATTTTAAAAAAACTTATAAAACAAATGGATAGGTGATTGTTCTGTTGGAAAATCTAGAAAAGAATTGTTTACTTATGTCAATAATAATTGACAAATGATGGATTTTTTTACATGGTTCGCACACGCAATTCAAACGAGCGTATGAATTTCGAAAATTCCCGCGAAATATGCGGGCCCAAAAAAACTTTGTTGGAGCCTCGACCTTTCAGAGGACGTAGGTAGACCAGCACGGATAATTAACTTGGAGAACAGTTGATGATTTACGAAGGTAAAGCCATCACGGTTAAAGAGATTGAAGGCGGAATCGCACAGCTAAATTTCGATTTAGAGGGCGAGTCAGTCAATAAGTTTAACCGACTTACTATTGAAGAGCTTGGCGCAGCAGCGGAAAGCTTAAAGAACGCAAACGGCATTAAGGGCTTGATTGTTACAAGTTCAAAAGATTGCTTTATCGTTGGCGCAGATATCACAGAATTTACTGACTTGTTTGCTGGTTCTGAAGAAGAGCTTATCGCAAACAACTTGCAGGCCAACGCTGTATTTAGTGCAATTGAAGATCTTCCGTTTCCATCTGTAACTGCTATCAACGGTATTGCGTTGGGTGGCGGTTTCGAGATGTGTCTGTCTACGGACTATCGTGTTATGTCGCCAACGGCTAAAGTCGGTCTACCTGAAGTTAAGCTGGGTATCTTCCCAGGTTTTGGTGGTACGGTACGTCTACCACGTCTAATCGGTGCAGATAATGCAATCGAATGGATCGCAGGCACGAAAGAATACAAAGCACCTGATGCACTTAAGTTTGGTGCAGTAGATGCGGTTGTTGATGCTGATAAGCTAGAAGCTGCAGCAATCGATCTTGTTAAGCAAGCAGTTGCTGGCAAGCTAGACTATAAAGCTCGTCGTGAAGAGAAGACTTCTAAGCTTAAGCTGAACCCAATGGAAAGCATGATGACTTTCGAAACTGCTAAAGGTTTCGTTGCTGGTCAAGCTGGTCCTAACTATCCTGCACCTGTTGAAGCGATTAAAGCGATGCAGAAGCATTCGGGTATGGCGCGAGACAAGGCAATCGAAGTTGAAGCGAAAGGCTTTGCTAAGATGGCTAAGACTTCAGTATCAGCTTCTTTGATTGGTTTGTTCTTGAATGACCAGGCACTTAAAGCACAAGCAAAAGCGCTTGAGCCAAAAGCATCTGAAGTTAAGAAAGCTGCGGTTCTTGGTGCAGGTATCATGGGTGGCGGTATCGCTTACCAGTCTGCTCTAAAAGGTACGCCAATCATCATGAAAGATATCGCGCAAGCAGGTATCGATCTAGGTTTGAGCGAAGCAAGCAAGCTTCTTACTAAGCGCGTAAGCAAAGGTAAGATGAAAGCTGAGAAAATGGCTGAAGTTCTAAACTCTATCGATCCAGCACTAAGCTATGGTGACTTCGGTGACGTAGACTTGGTTGTTGAAGCGGTTGTTGAGAATCCTAAGGTTAAAGACATCGTTCTTTGTGAAGTAGAAGATCAAGTATCTGAAGATACAATTTTGACTTCAAACACTTCAACAATCTCTATTGATTTGCTAGCTAAGAACTTGAAGCGCCCAGAAAACTTCTGTGGTATGCACTTCTTCAACCCTGTACACATGATGCCTCTTGTTGAGGTTATCCGTGGCGAGAAAACTAGCGAAGAAACAATCGCTACGACAGTTGCTTACGCTAAAGCAATGGGTAAGACGCCTGTTGTTGTTAACGACTGCCCAGGTTTCCTAGTTAACCGTATCTTGTTCCCATACTTCGGTGGCTTTGCTGCGCTAGTACGTGACGGTGCTGACTTCCAGCGCGTTGATAAGATCATGGAGAAATTCGGTTGGCCTATGGGTCCTGCTTACTTGCTAGACGTTGTAGGTATGGACACAGCTATTCACGCTGGTGAAGTCATGGCTGAAGGCTTCCCTGATCGCATGAAGAATGAGTTCCGTACTGCGATGGAAGTTATGTTTGAAGATGGCCGCTACGGTCAGAAGAACGACAAAGGCTTCTACACTTACGAGCTAGACCGTAAAGGTAAGCAGAAGAAAGTGAAGGACGAAGGCGTTTACGACATGATCAAGCCTGTTGTTCTTAACAACAATGAATTTACAGATGAAGAAATCATCGAGCGTATGATGGTTCCTCTATGTATCGAGACTGTACGTTGTCTTGAAGATGGTATCGTAGAGACTGCAGCAGAAGCTGATATGGGTCTTATCTTCGGTATCGGCTTCCCTCCATTCCGTGGTGGTGCGCTTCGTTACATCGATTCTATCGGCATCGAAGAATTTAATAAGATCGCTGACAAGTATGCTGATCTAGGTGCTCTTTACACTCCAACAGAGGGTATGAGAGAAATGGCTAAAACTGGCAAGAAGTTTTTCGGCTAATCGCTGAAACAGAATCGAACGGAGAATATCTATGAGTCTTAATCCAAAAGATGTCGTCGTCATCGATGCAGTACGTACCCCAATGGGTCGTGCTAAAAATGGCTGTTTCCGCAATGTACGTGCTGAGACACTTTCAGCTACGCTGATTGATGCTATTTTTGATCGTAACGAAAAATTGAACCCTAATGACGTTGAAGACGTAATCTGGGGTTGTGTTAACCAAACAATGGAGCAGGGCTTTAACGTTGCTCGTCAAATTTCATTGTTAACTAAAGTTCCTCACGCTGCTGGCGCTCAAACGGTTAACCGTTTGTGTGGTTCTGCGATGAGTGCAATTCACACAGCTGCACAAGCAATCCAAACCGGTAACGGTGACGTGTTTGTTGTGGGTGGTGTTGAGCACATGGGTCACGTATCCATGACTAAAGGTTTCGACCACAACCCAGCAGCAAGTAAGTACTCTGCAAAAGCATCTAACATGATGGGTCTAACGGCTGAAATGTTAGCTAAAATGCACGGTATTTCACGTGAAATGCAAGATGAGTTTGGCGCGCGTTCACACCGTCTAGCTCACGAAGCTACATTGGAAGGTCGTTTTAAGAACGAAATCGTTCCAGTTGAAGGTCATGATGAGAACGGTTTTAAAGTTCTTATTGAGGACGATGAAACAATCCGTCCAGAAACGACTGCAGAGTCTCTAGGCAAGTTGAAGCCAGCTTTCAACCCTAAAGGCGGTACAGTAACTGCGGGTACGTCTTCACAGCTTACAGATGGCGCAGCAGCAATGTTGTTGATGTCAGCTGAGAAAGCAGAAGAGCTTGGCCTTAAGCCACGTGCTCGTATCGTTTCAATGGCTGTTGCAGGTTGTGATCCAGCTATCATGGGTTACGGCCCAGTTCCAGCAACTAAGAAAGCACTTAAGCGTGCTGGTCTTACCATTGAAGATATCGATTTCTGGGAGCTTAACGAAGCTTTCGCAGGTCAGTCTTTGCCAGTAATGAAAGATCTTAAGTTGCTAGATGTTGCAGAGACTAAAGTTAACCTGAATGGTGGTGCGATCGCTTTGGGTCACCCACTAGGTTGTTCAGGTGCACGTATCTCAACGACTTTGTTGAATGTTCTTGAAGATAAGGGCGGCAAATATGGTGTTTCTACCATGTGTGTAGGTCTTGGTCAGGGCATCTCAACAATTTGGGAACGTCTGTAAGACCATCTTTGATAAGCACGCTCCCAGGAAGATTGCTTAGGCAATAGGAAGTATTCTTCGGGAGTGTGTCTTAATAAGATAAGAAAAAACCGCAGTTTTGGCTGCGGTTTTTTTGTTTTAAGAGGGGGTAGATTTACTTAAGTCGACTCACTACTTCTATTTTTGCTCAGTTGAAGTGTCGGTACATTCGTTTTGATTGGTTTCCGTTTCTGCTGAGTCGCTGATCGGTTTTTTCTTTTTTGCCTTCTTGGCTTGAGGTTTGATCAAGTTACCTTCGCCTACGACACGGTTTGTTCGTTTTGCTTCGGTCAGGAGTTCGCTTAGCTCTCGTATGCGGGTGTTTTTCGTATCATTATCTATGCTGGTCTTTTTCAGCAAGTCCAGAGCTTGCTTGATATGCATCTGATACATCGTCATATCGCCTTCCTCAGCGAAGCTGTCGGCCTGGTATAAGTTACTATTTATGTTGAGCTCGACCTTGACTGTTTGCAGATGAATTTGCAGCTCCTGGCACTTTGCCGCCGTTAATGAGCCTTTATTGCGATAGATGTCGAGTAACTTACTGATTTGACCGATTTGGCTTTGTGCCTGGGTCAGTTCAATATCACTGGTGACATAACAGGCGACTTTATTTTCTCGTTGTCCGCTTTTGAAGTTTAGTAACTTTCCCTCTTGAGTTCGTAAGTGGGAAAGAATTAATTGATCGTCGGGGGCTAATTGCTGCGCTGCTTTTAAGGCGTTCACTGCTAAAGATTGAACTTGGGTGATCAGTACGTAGCTTTCATCAATTTTTAATAAAAGTGAGGTGTAGCTTAATAGCTCATCAGCTTGTTGCCTTAGTTTGTTAATGCGAAGCTTGCGCTTTTTCATTGCTTGTTGGCGGCTATAACTTATGCCACTGGCAACCATTGAGATAACAATGATGGAGGCTATCAAAGATATTATAAGTGTACTATTCATGTGGACTATGTTTCAGGCTTTATTCCCTTTAAGTGTAGCAAAGGCTTTAAAAATGCTAGCTAGTTTGTTCAAAAATCAGAAAAAAACATTGCAATGACTTGACCCTTTAGCTACAAATCAATATATATGTCGCCTTATATATTCAACTTATTCTCACGTTTGTTCTTTTTAGGGTATGTTTTGCTGAAAAAATATACAGCTAGATTGCAGCGTATGAGCAACCACTTTAGTTTGGAGTTTTATGGGTAAGTCCCTCGTTATTGTCGAGTCACCAGCAAAAGCTAAGACAATTAATAAATACCTCGGTTCTGATTACATCGTAAAGTCCAGTGTGGGGCATATTCGTGATTTGCCTACCTCGGGGGGGGGTTCTACCAGTACCCCTCAAGAGCGTGCTAAACAGGCTGCTGCTACACGTAAGATGAGCCCGGAAGAAAAAGCGGTTCATAAAGCGCGTAAAGCCAAGGAACAGCTAATTGCCCGTATGGGGATCGACCCGGAAAATGACTGGGAAGCACGCTATGAAGTGCTGCCTGGTAAAGAAAAGGTTGTTACCGAACTCAAGAAGCTCGCTAAGAATGCCGATCAAATCTTTCTCGCAACCGATTTGGATAGAGAGGGAGAAGCCATTGCTTGGCACTTAAAAGAAGCAATTGGTGGCGATGATGAACGCTATAAGCGCGTTGTCTTTAATGAGATTACCAAGAAGGCAATTCAAGGAGCTTTTGAAGTGCCGGCAGAATTGGATCAATCTCGCGTTGATGCTCAACAAGCCCGCCGTTTTCTGGATCGGGTGGTTGGCTTTATGGTTTCACCTTTGCTTTGGGCGAAGGTGGCACGAGGACTTTCAGCCGGTCGTGTACAGTCTGTTGCTGTACGCCTGATTGTTGAGCGTGAGAAAGAAATTCGAGCGTTTGTCCCAGAAGAATATTGGGAAATGTTTGCTGACCTCTGTGCTGATAAAAAAGGTGATACACGCTTTCAGGTCAGTCGCTATCAAGGTAGCGCTTTCCGTCCGGTAAATGCTGATCAAATCAAAGCTCACCAAGAGGCATTGAATAAAGCCGCGTTTGCAGTTTCCAAACGAGAAGACAAACCGACAAGCTCCAAGCCTAATGCTCCGTTTATTACTTCTACTTTGCAGCAAGCAGCCAGTACTCGATTAGGTTTTAGTGTAAAGAAAACCATGATGTTAGCTCAGCGTCTTTATGAAGCGGGCTATATCACCTACATGCGTACTGATTCGACGAACTTGAGTGAAGATGCTGTCAACGCATGTAGAGATTATATCGCTGAGAACATGGGTAGTAAGTATGTGCCTGATGCGCCGAGACTATATAGTAGTAAAGAGGGAGCTCAGGAAGCTCACGAGGCGATTCGTCCATCTGACGTAACGGTGCTTACCTCAGGCATAAAAAGCCTTGAGAAGGACGCTGAGAGACTGTACGACTTGATTTGGCGTAACTTTGTGGCCTGTCAGATGAATAATGCCGAATTTTTGAGTTCGTCTTTGGAAGTGACAGCGGGTGACTTTACACTTCGTACGCGTGGTCGTGTTATGAAGTTCGACGGTTTCTTGAAAGTGTTGCCGTCGAATAGCAAGAAAGACGATGATGTCATCCTTCCTGATCTTCAGGTTGGCGATGAACTATCTTTAGATAAACTGGATCCCAAGCAGCATTTTACCAAACCGACTGCGCGCTATTCAGAAGCCGCTTTGGTTAAGGAATTGGAAAAAAGAGGGATCGGTCGCCCTTCAACTTACGCAGCGATTATTTCAACGATCCAGGATCGTGGCTATGTGAAGCTTGAAAACAAGCGTTTCTACGCCGAGAAGATGGGGGATATTGTTACCGATCGTTTGGTTGAATCTTTCTCTGAGCTGATGGACTACAGTTTTACCGCTCAGATGGAAGAACAACTGGATGATGTTGCTCAAGATGAAAAGGACTGGAAAGCGGTTCTTAATGATTTCTACGACCATTTCACAACTCAACTAGACCAAGCACAGTCGCTTGATGGTGGTATGCGTGAAAATGATCCAACCGAGACAGATATTCCTTGCCCTAGTTGTGGTCGTCATATGCAGGTTCGTACGGGTAGTACGGGCGTGTTTTTGGGCTGTTCAGGTTACTCCTTGCCGCCAAAAGAGCGTTGTAAATCGACGATCAATCTTGTACCGGGTGATGAAATCGCCAGTGCAGATGATGAGGAAGGCGAGTCAAAACTTTTGCGTAAGAAGCGCCGTTGTTCAATTTGTTTAACCGCCATGGACAGTTATCTGATCGATGAGCAACGTAAGCTACACGTTTGTGGTAACAACCCGGACTGTTCTGGGTATGAAGTTGAAGAGGGTGAGTTTAAGATCAAGGGCTATGATGGCCCTGTATTAGAGTGTGATAAGTGTTCATCAGAAATGCAGCTTCGCACCGGCCGCTTTGGTAAGTACTTTGGTTGTACCAATGAAGAGTGTAAAAATACTCGTAAGTTATTGCGAAATGGTGAAGCCGCGCCACCGAAGATGGACCCAGTGCCGATGCCTGAATTAACTTGTGAGAAGGTTGAAGATACTTACATCTTACGAGATGGGGCTGCGGGATTATTCCTCGCGGCAAGTAAGTTCCCGAAGAATCGTGAAACTCGTGCTCCCTTAGTGAGTGAACTGCTGCCTCATAAAGATGAAATTGATACTAAGTATGAATTTCTTTTCTCAGCGCCGGTGAAAGATAATAAGGGCAATCCGTCGATTGTCCGTTTTAGCCGCAAGACGAAAGAGCAGTATGTGATGTCTGAAGAAAAAGTCGAAGAGAAGGTTAAAGCTACTGGCTGGTCGGCTCATTACCAGGATGGAAAGTGGGTTGAGACATTGCCTAAAGCTAAAAAGGCAAAAGCTAAAAAGAAGTAGCGAGTTGTCAGACATAAAAAAAGCCGCGCTAAGCGGCTTTTTTTATGTCCATCATTTACGTAACCTTTCAAGTAAGCTGGAGGTATCCCACCTTGCACCACCCATATCCTGTACATCTGCGTAAAACTGGTCAATCAGCGCCGTTAGGGGAAGTTTTGCGCCGATATTCCGAGCTTCAGATAAACAGATGTTTAAGTCTTTGCGCATTAGATCTACGGCAAAACCGTGTTCGTATTCGGCATCGATCATGGTGTCTGAACGATTATCCATTTGCCATGATTGCGCAGCTCCTTTGGATATCACATCGACGACTTGCTTGCAGTCCAGGCCAGCTTTCTCTGAGAAATGGATGGCCTCGGCCAGCCCTTGTACCACACCGGCTACGGCCATTTGATTGGCCATTTTGCAGAGTTGTCCTGAGCCGCACGGGCCAAGCAGGTTCATTGCTTTGGCATAGTGCCGCATAAGGTCGCTTGCCTGTTTGAAAGCTGCTTCTTCGCCGCCGCACATAATGGTTAGCTGGCCATTAATTGCACCCTGTTCGCCGCCAGAAACGGGAGCGTCGATAAATGCCATACCTTTTTGCTTAGTGCTGGCGTCAATACGTCTAGCGAGTTCAGCGGAAGCGGTGGTGTGATCGATAAAAAGTGTTTTGCTATCGCATTGGGCGAGCAGGCCTTGTTCGGACAGGTAGACCTCTTCGAGATCTTTATCATTGCCGATGCAGCTTATGACGAGGTCGAACTTATGATCAATCTTCTTAAGGTCTAGCAGTATTTGGCCTTCATACTCTTCGAGCCAACGTTGGGATTTTGAGGTACTACGATTGTAGACGTGAAGGTCACAATGTTTGGAAAGGTGACCAGCCATAGGATATCCCATTACCCCTAAACCTATGAACAAAACTTTAGTTGTCATGGAATGTTGCTCCAAGTATTTAATTATTCTCTGCTAGTGGTAAGGTCAAGGTAAAGCAGGTGCCTTGATTCGCTTCGCTCTGAACATCAATGCTACCTTTGTGTTTTTTAATTACAACCTGGACAAAATTCAAACCTAAACCTGCACCTTTATCGCCGCTTAATTCTGTCTGTCTTTGGCGGTGAAAGCGCTTGAAAATAAAAGGAAGCTCTTCAGGACTGATGCCAAAGCCTTGATCTGAAATATCGATAATCGCCTTATCTTGAGTACAACGGGTTTTAATTGTAACCGTTGTGTCTTCAGGGCTGTATTTGACAGCATTGGAAAGCAGGTTGGTGATAGCTCGCTCAATCAACTCTGCATTGCCGAGTAGCCAGATAGGTTCTTCATCAGAGAACTCTAGATTAATGCCTTTCGCTTTTGCCTGTTGGGACAAGGAGTCAATGCTATCTTCGACTGCATTGAGCAGGTCAAACTCATAAAAGCTTTGCTCGGCGCTCTGTTCTGCGCGAGTGATTTGCAAAAATTGGTCTGACAGATTCAAGCTTCTTTTGGCGTGGCTTTCAATTTCATCAATTAGCGTGCTATCCCAGTTGATTCGACCAGTTCTGAGCCCGTTAAGCATGGCTAGCTGTGATACCAGCGGAGAACGGACATCGTGAGATAAAAAGTCAATAAGCTGATTTTTTTCACGCTGTTGTTGGCGAATTTCGGTGATATCTGAAAGTGTGATCATCAAGCCTGCGTCAATGTCTTCATCGACAATAAAGGGGGCGCAATGAACCTGAACGTCTCTATCATTTAACTGGATTTCATCATTGGTCTGTGCGCCGTTGACTAATACCTTACTCATATTTTGACTTAGCTGAATGTTTTGTTGGGGGTCAAACAATGTACAAATAGCTTGTCCTAGTAGCGTTCCGTTTGATTCAGAAAACCAAGTTTGAGCATGACTATTGGTAAATACGATTAAGCCAACAGGGTCGGTAACAAATACCGCATTGGGAATTTCTTCGAAGCCTTTTGATATAAAGGTTCTCATGTCTTGCATGGAATGTATTGCTTCACGTACCTGTGATATTCGATTGGCAACCTTCTCATAATATCGGGGCTTATTGCGTGCTAGTGGTGTTGTGAAGTCGAGTTTGTTTAGATAGTCCTGATGTTCAGATAGGTTGGTTGGATGAGCCCATACAAAGCCCATATGGTAGAAGGATGTCACGCCAGAGTCAGATTCCTGAGCTAGGGTTATCCAGCTGGTGTGCCCATCATGCATCCACTTGTTTGTTGATTTTAAGCGCTGGTAACTAAGCGGCGTATGTTCATCTTGCAGAATAATTTGCTTATCTTTAAGTAGAACGTAGTGCTTAGGTTTTAGCAGGGCATTTAAAGATTCGAAGATTTCTTGCACCGGGTGCTGACCGATATGACGGAAGCTAATCGCAGGTTCTTTTTCAAGCCTTTCCAACTCATGGTTTAAAAATTGGTTTAGCTGCCGCATGCGTTGCCAGCTCCACAAAGGGTATGCGAGTAAAATACCAATGATTGCATTAATGGGTGGAAACCAGGTCTTATCTAGTAGTATTAGTAGGTAGCTAAAACTAAAAACCAACAGTACTAGCAGGATCGCAGAAGGTAAGACATGCGTTGGTTTGAGTCGCGGAAACAGCAGGATAGGGATCATGATGAAAGCAAATGTCAGCAAGTAAGCCCAAACCGAATCAACAGGTCGAATAGCGGTATTATTAAGTAGTGCAGAGTAGGCGTTGGCATGGAGTTCAACGCCAGACATTGAGGTGCCGCTTCTTGATACAGGCGTTGGAATAATATCGCCTAGACCTGCAGCCGTTGCGCCGATCAAAATGGTCTTGTCGCGAAATGCTTCAGCAGGTACTTGGTCAAGCATAACCTCCAGATAGCTGTAGGTCGGAAATGTGCCGCCAGGGCCAGCAAAAGGTATTAAGCGATATTGGGTGTTGACTGACATATAAGGAGAGTTACTTGATGCTACCATGCGAATATATTGGATCATGGGGTTAACTTCGCTTGCCATCGCCATTGATAAGCTAGGCCAATGAGCATCGCCGACACCTGAGTTCAAATATAGTCCGCGCGCAAGTCCGTCTTGGTCCAGGTCAACATGGACATGACCCATACCTCTGGCAGCTTCAACCAGTTTAGGTATCGGAAGAATTTCAACAAGTGTTCCGCCGTGAGTCAGCGGTTGTAGGTGCAATGGCAGTAGAACGTTGCCGTTATTCTTGATCGCTGCTGCGAGGGCAAGGTCATCTTCTGGGTGCGAAGCGCTTTTTTCTGAAAAAAGTATATCTAAGGCAATCAGTGCGGTGTTGTACTGCGTTAGTTTTTCAATTAGCTGTGCATGGATTGCACGCCGCCATGGCCATTGGCCAATACTATTGAGACTCTTTTCATCTATGGCGATGATAACCGTATTTTCGTCAGCGGGAACCGGGGTGAGGTTTATTGCGGTGTCGTAAGCCAAGAGATCGAGGCGCTTGGCCGCTTGTGTATAGACCAAAAAAGCGCTCACCACGAGTAGGGCGAGAGTCAAAAGGTACTGCGCATAAGGCCTGGATTCGGGAATGTTTCTAGCCATAAGGTTCTATTATTATTGCTGTCGTTGTTGGGCCGAACGCATCTTAGCAAAAATGTTCGCTGTCATGTGAAAAAATGATATGCGCCGATGACAGTACGAACATTATTGTTGCAAGGCAACATATTATTCATTTTCAATATATAGCTCTTTGATTGGGCCAAAGTCTGAACTGAATAGTTCGTTGCCAATTCCCTTAACCCGAGCGAAATAGCGCTTTCCAGGTGTTAATCTTAGGTGGGCTCGAGCCTTGGCAATGGTCTGTTCTTTCAGAATGTTTTCGAAGCTTTTGCTATCAGACACCTGCAATATGTAGGCTTGGGTATTGTCTACTTTATTCCAGAACAGGCCAACTTGGCTGTCGATATAGTTAACACTTAGAATCTTCACGGGTTTCAATATACCGCGGACAGAAAAGTTACGCACTTCGCTATTCGCTGTTTCGCCGTCATCTGCAAGCGATACTACGCGCCAATAGTATGAGCCGGGCATCAATGCTTTCCTTGGTGCAATCTGCTGCGCTGCATCAAAGTCTGTTTGGCTGATTAGCAGGTTGAAACCTTTGTCTTTGGAAATCTGTAGTTTTCCGAGCGTATCCGGTTTAACAAAGTTCCAGCTAAATGTAGGTTTGGTACTATCAAGTATGCTTTTGGCAAGCGGCGCAATGAGTTTTGCTTGCTCTGTGCCAATGTCCACTGCTATGCGTGTAACGGAGTCGACACCCTCAAAACCATTAGCGTCAATGGCGCGCATGGAAACGTCATACTCACCATTCTCAATATGTTCCAACTCAAGTTCAGGCTTTTGTATTTTCCCTTGCTTAACAAGTTTTCCATTTTGCTTATTGTCAGTGAGTTGAACTCGATAAGCTTCGGCGCTTTTTTGTTCTTCCCAAGACAGAGTTGAAGGAAGGTCGTCTACAACTCTCTCTGCAAATAGTGCTTTGGGGGCGTCAGCTAACTTTGTCTGCTCAATAATCGCGCTACCTTTTTTGATGCGCGCACCGTTGCCTGCAAAAACTTGAGTCGTCCCATGTTCACCAGCAAAAGAGACTTCACCTTCAATAACTTCCAGCTGTGTTTCATTACCCTGGGTACTCAAACGAAATTCAGTTCCGCGCACGGCTGCTACCGCCGATGGGGTGGTAATCTCGTAGCGAGATCCTTTAACCAAGGGTGTAACCTCAGTGGACAGTGAGCCTCTCTTGAGCCTTAGTCGCGTATCAACCATGCCAGTCTTGCCAAAGTGGGACAGTTTATTGAAGACCAGGTTGGAATTTTCTTCCAAGCGAATGGTTGAGCTGTCTGCAAACTCAATTAAAACATTACCTTTTTTTGTCGCAACTTCATCACCGACACGAATATTCATATTTGTTTTGAGTAGCTTAAATACACTCTTGCTGGCGCGTTTGATCAAGGCACTACCAGAAACTGACTTGGCAACAGCCGGTTTTGGTTGATGTTTTAGCCAGTGCATAGGGATTTTAATAATTGAGCCAGGGGCCAGGGCCGAGACCTGTTCAATCTTGTTATAACGTATTAAATCAGTCCAGGTGTGCTGTCTGTTGAGAAGGCCTTGACTGACTTTTTGCAGGTTGTCGCCAGGGCGCAGCGTGTAGTGCCACTCTTCCACCTGAGGTGTTTGAGCAAACGATACCGAAGTTAGCAAGACGCTAGAAATAGCACAAGAAAGGCATAAGAGCATGACGAAGTTGATGACTGTCGTCGTTAGTTTATGGATATCAATACGTCCAAATTTCATAAATAAATCATGCTCACTACATTATTAATATCAAAGCTTCTAGCCAAGAGCAGGTTAAGAGCTGCTGTCCTTATCTCTAGTCGCCAACTTTTTCCAGCCTGTACCCATGTTGATAAACTGTTTTCACGCGAAATCCGTTCTCAGGTTTGATATGCAATTTGCGTCTTAAGCGACTGACATGCGTATCGACGGTCCGAGTATTGATGTTGATAGAAATTCCCCAAACCCTTTCCAACAGGTAGTCTCTGGATAGTAGGCGCCCAATGTTCTGAAACATGAAGACGGCTAAATCAAAATCTTTATCGGTCAGTGGCACGTCTTCACCAAAAGACACGATGGTTCTTTTAGTCAGATTAATCACATAAGGGCCAATAACCATCTCCTCTTGCTCTTCTACCTCGTTTGCGGAGCGTCTTGCTAAGGCGTTGACTCGAGCTTTTAACTCTCCAGGTCTGGCTGGTTTGACAAGATAGTCGTCAGCGCCTGCATCAAGGGCCGTTATAATATCGGCTTCGCTATCTCTGGAGGTCAGAAATATTACAGGTATCCGCCAGCTAAGCTCTGAGCGAATCGATTTAAGAACTTCGGTACCTTCCATGTCTGGAAGCTGCCAATCAAGGATTAACAAGTCATAACTGTTATGTAGTACTTCGTATAAAAAAGATTTGCCAGTCTGAAAGAAATCACAACTATGTTGGTTTTCTACCAGCATCGCACTAAGGTTTTGTGCTTGTTCCAGCTCGTCTTCTAACAAAGCAATTTTCATCATTATCCCCTAAATATATGTTCTGTATTATTTTTTTGTGTTTTTTCTAGTGTAGATGCTTT
>NZ_LWFZ01000465.1:0-516 GCF_001635225.1 Oleiphilus sp. HI0086 | reverse complement strand
TAGTTCTGAAAAAAATAACCCTGAAAAGCCTGAAAGTAGTTCAAGTTGTTGCAGCAAAGAAAAACAGCCCGTACATACTACGTCATGCTGCTCCAGCAGTAGTAAGGCAACGAGCGAGCCCGCAACTAACAGTTGCTGTGAAGACTCTCCAGAAAAGCGAGACTGGTTACTCTGGGGGAGCTTAACGCTTTCAATTATCTTCTATGTGTTGGCACTCAGCGAACCCTCTCATGACAACTGGTATGGTGTCATTGCCCACAGCGTTCAAGAACTGCTAAACACTATGTGGTGGAGCATACTGCTCGCCATTGCTTTTGTCGGTGTGTTAAGTCGTATACCCCAGGAATTTATCATCTCGATTCTGGGAAAAGGAGGCACCGTCAAAGGTCTGTGGCGCGCGACATTGGCAGGCGTACTACTCGATTTATGTAGTCACGGAATACTAATGGTCGGCATGGAGCTAAGGCGCAAAGGTGCCAGTCTCGGCCAAGTCATGGCATTTCTTATTGCCAGCCC
>NZ_LWFZ01000464.1:0-569 GCF_001635225.1 Oleiphilus sp. HI0086 | reverse complement strand
AGGTATTGGTGCGTGGTCTAAAAGATAGCAGCTTGGTCTGATAGAATGAGTCATTAGAGTCTGGGAAAGAGGTAAGTATGTCCGACAATCTAACGCACCTGAATGAGCAAGGTGCAGCGCATATGGTAGATGTGGGTGAAAAAGAAGTTACCCACCGTATTGCACGCGCAGAAGGTTACGTTTTAATGAAGGAAGAAACCCTTCGGATGATTACCGAAGGTCGTCACAAGAAAGGTGATGTATTCGCGACCTGCAGAATAGCCGGAATTATGGCGGCAAAGAAGTGTTCGGAGCTGATTCCCTTGTGTCATGCCTTGAACCTCAGTTCTGTAAGCATAGAGATTGAAGCGCTAGGTCTCGAAGAGGGTGAACCCCGGGTAAGAATGACGGCCCAGTGTAAGCTTGATGCCAAAACGGGTGTTGAAATGGAAGCCTTAACGGCCGTGAGTGTCGCCTGCTTGACTTTGTATGATATGTGTAAGGCGGTTGATAAAGGTATGGTGATCGATCAGGTAAGATTACTCGAAAAGAAAGGTGGCCGTAGTGGTCACTATTTGGCATCGTAAAAT
>NZ_LWFZ01000463.1:0-310 GCF_001635225.1 Oleiphilus sp. HI0086 | reverse complement strand
TATTCACGTTGATCAGGTCTACCTGTCAGGCTCGCCCAAAGTTGGTAGCCCTAAGTGGGTTGAAAAAGCTCAAGTTCTTCTCGCTAACCGAGTGCATAGAGTGGTGTATGAACAAGACCTTATTGCCCGCTTACCGGTAAATCAACAGGCACTGAACGAGTTTAAGTCGATATCCAGCATTGCTCCAGACTTTATCGCGAATTCGATGAACGAAGCAAACAGCCTGATGAACTTCGATACCCTAGGTAGGCAGATCTCACTCGACCACTATGCTAACTATGTTGAGTGGAACGAAAGTGACTCTGTTTCA
>NZ_LWFZ01000462.1:0-307 GCF_001635225.1 Oleiphilus sp. HI0086 | reverse complement strand
ACTGGGGAATTCTCTGCTAGCATTGCAATCTGCTGCTGGTTTACAAAGAGGCGATGCAGACCTTGAGACCTTCCTTAACGTTCTTCAAGCGTCATTTGACTCTTTTGATCCAATTAACTTTGTAGGCAACTTGAGTAGCACCACTTCTACAACCAAAGCCTTATTTAGCGAAGTGGTTGGCGATGTATTTATTCCAAATAATGCATCTCCCGCTGTTGACGTTGTACAACCAGCGAATATCGGCTGCAACGCAAACCCATACGCCGGCATCTCGCTTGGTGAAGGTACAGCGGCTCCTCTAGCAGGG
>NZ_LWFZ01000461.1:0-418 GCF_001635225.1 Oleiphilus sp. HI0086 | reverse complement strand
TCTATTGAGCCAGAGTGGAGCGTATAAGCACCTATATCCCATGCGCCTGCTCTCAAGAGTGAGTTGTGATCTGTATTGAAAGGGTAAGAAGCTTGTGATAACTCCATTCCCTGGTCGAAAGCAACGAGATCAAGCGGGTGCAGTGAATAGTCGTCTACTAAGGGATCAAGAAATTTTACTGATAAGTTGTTGTGGTCTTCGTTTGGCCCTGTACTATCCGATGCAATATTATGTGAGGATGTAAGCCCAGACCAATTCTGCCATACATAGTAGTCAGTATACGCATTCCACGTAGATATGTTATTGTAGAACTCGCCTGTACTATTATCCCATCGAAGGCCTGTGGTGTTCTTTATCACGGTATTATTGTAAACATACCCTTCCCCATTAAGTTTGACACCATACGCACCCTCGCCAA
>NZ_LWFZ01000460.1:0-956 GCF_001635225.1 Oleiphilus sp. HI0086 | reverse complement strand
TATCGTTTATACAATCACCTTGTTATGTATCTTCTTAGTTGGGTGTGGCAATGACCAGCACAACCACCCAGACCTAGCGTCAGGAAAAGACCTATTCGAACACCATTGCTCTGAGTGTCATAACTCAACAGGCTTAGGAAAATTTCTAAGGGCTGTTCCGCCTAATAAGGGCACTAAACTAAGTGCTTGGCAGGTATCTCATAAAGTTAGGGTGGGAAGTGATGCTAGTAAGATGACGACTTTCGAGAATATGAGTGTAGAAGAGTCAATGAAGATCTCCGCATACTTAAAAGGTCTGTAGCCAGATATATCGAGACCTAAAAAGGTCTTTAGGTGGTTGCGAGCATTGAACTATTGCTCAAACTGACTGTTTTGTCCTTATCTAAGCAAGCTCGTTGAGCGTCTTAAGTGCTGAGCAATGAGACCCAAACAAACAATAATACTAAGATGAAACAAGCCGATGCGTCAGCAAACCATAGCGTTTTCGTTTTTGTCCTGACATTTGATCAATATCGACCACGACAAAGCCGTCAACGCAATCACTAAAGTCCGAGTCGATATTGAAGCCTAAAAAGCGCGTCCCGCCTGGTTCTGACAATTCTGCATACTGTTTGTATAAAACAGGAACAGCGAAGCCAAGATACCTTAGCTGTTTCTTGAGCTTAATGAAGCCTTCCTTTAGATCTAAACCTTCAAAAAATTGATCTAGGTGCTTTTTTGAAGCCTCACTTAGCTGGTATGGGTGATGACAGACTAGATACTTTGTCTCAGTTCCATAGTAGTGCTGATAGAAATAGATAAGTAAGTCTTTAGCTGGTGCAGATAAGGTATTGCTAATACTTACTGCGCCGAACAAGTAACGGTATTGAGGGTGTAGCCTAAGAAAGGCTGCGATGCCATACCACAAATATTCCAGGCTTTTGGAACCCCAGTATTGTGGCTGAACAAAACTTCGG
>NZ_LWFZ01000459.1:0-355 GCF_001635225.1 Oleiphilus sp. HI0086 | reverse complement strand
AAGCGCCATATACGAATAAGCTGCGACAGCAATCGCGCCCAATAGGTGCGGTGCTAGTACACTTGATACGAAGATAGAAGTAGGTCCATCTGCACCACCGATAATACCGATCGTAGCAGCTTCTTCAATCGTAAATGAAACACCACCAATTTGCATACTTGTGAGGAAAGCAGCACCTAGAACGGTACCGAAAATACCAAACTGCGCAGCAGCACCTAGCAAAATAGTTTTAGGGTTAGCCAGCATTGGACCAAAGTCCGTCATTGCACCAACACCCATAAAGATAAGCAAAGGACCAACCATTGAGCCAATTACTACGTTATAGAAGTTTGTCAACATGCCATTAGCGTAACCC
>NZ_LWFZ01000458.1:0-17858 GCF_001635225.1 Oleiphilus sp. HI0086 | reverse complement strand
GGTTTAACACGGGGTTTATTCGTTACCTCGAGAAAGAAGTCAACATGCTGCTTCAGGAGTAAACATTTAGTCTTTACCGTTTTCCGTTATTAGATTCGCATTAGTCCCATTTTCTTTGATACATTAGCGCTTCAGAACACCTTTTTGACTATCAATAATTACGGTAAAGATCATGGCTCCTAAAGTTATTCAGAACTGGCATACTGTTGTGAAAACACGAGATATCAATGCTCTAGACAATTTATTGGCTGATAACGCCACGATGTTTTCTCCGGTAGTTCATACTCCGCAAAGAGGCAAAGCCATTACAAAACTATACCTAATGGGCGCAATGCAAACGATTGCGAATGAACACTTCAAATATATTCAAGAAGTTTACAACGACCATTTTGCCGTGCTCGAATTCGAAACCCTTATTGACGGCAAAACCGTCAATGGTGTCGACATGATCACCTGGAACGAAGATGATCAAATAACTGAATTCAAAGTCATGCTGCGCCCTCTTCAGGGCATCAATGCCGTTCACAAGGCAATGGGTGAAGCGCTCGCAAAATTTCAACAAGGACAATAAACTCGTCATCACGGGGAAGCTCGCTGTGCAGTTTTCCTAATGACAAGCCAAATAGAGATTTATTGATATGAAAAGATCCTTGAAACTCCCAAGTCTTTCAAATGTATTAAGCTATGTGGTGGCTACATTAGCGATCATCGCGACGCTCTATGGCCTAGTGCTTGGCCTGCGCCTGGTTCCACCAGACCAGCTACGAATAGCAGCGGGAGTAGAAGGTAGTGCCTATTATCAAATAGCGCAACAATACCGAGAAATTTTAGCTGAGGATGGTCTTCAATTAGAGATAGTCGAAACCGCTGGTTCACGCGAAAATAGTAAACTGATTGATGCCACGAATAGCACGGTAGACATCGCCCTGATCCAAGGCGGCATTAAATCAAGCAACCCCAATATCAACGCATTGGCAGCCGTCTTTCCAGAGCCGCTCTTAGCCTTCGCCAGAGTTGAAGCCCAAGTCAACGGCAACCCGTTTTCATGGACAGGGAAACGCGTTGCACTGGGTGCACAAGGTAGCGGTACTCGAGCTGTAGTTGAGCAATTAGCAGAGATTAGCGCTGCGCCAGCCCTCAGTAATAATACAGCTCCCGAAGCATTCTTGGGCGGCAAAGCCGCTTCCGAAGCCCTACTCTCGGGCAATCTCGACCTGGCATTTTTTGTTGCGCCACTTAGCGCACCTTATCTTCAAGCCTTATATGATAACCCGGCGATCCAGTTATTGCCGCTTGATCATGGCCAAGCACTCGCAAGCCAGCTTCATGAAGCTCACTATATCAATTTATTGAGTGGCTCACTTCGATATCACCCGGCCTACCCCGAAGCTGCCGTGCCACTCATTACACTCGTGACAAAGCTAGTTGCACATGATGACCTACACCCCGCTTTAGTCAATCGTTTGGTCAGAGCAGCCAAGATAGTACATGCTAAACGTGTCTCACTCGTCATGTCTGAGCCTTTCCCGAACACAAGTTTATTAGATATGCCTGCAGATGTTTATGCCGCAAAACTACTAAGAGATGGCTTTAATCCGCTAGAGAAAACCCTGCCCTACTGGATAGTCGCTCAGATCAATCGTTTTGCGATCTTACTTCTACCAATAATTTTCCTACTACTACCCTTATTCAAAATACTTCCTGCACTGCTGGCTTGGAGAATGCAGTCTCGCGTTTATCGCTACTACGACCGCCTACACGAAATTGATCTACGTTTGGCTGAGAAAGGTACAAAGCCAATAAATGAGGAAGAGAGGCAAGTACTGGCTAATGAGCTTATTGATATAGAAGTCGGATTACGCTGCGAATCACTGCCTCTTAAATACCGGGAAAGTGCCTATACTGCTGTACAACACGTGCACTTGGTTCGAAGCAGGCTTTAAGGTTTTACTTTGCAGAGGCTTTGCTTGCACGAGACTTGTGAGTCGATAGCTCTGTAGTTTGCTCTAACCACAAAAGCGTGTCGTAGTAAGGAACCAAGCGATTAACATAAGCCGGAGAAATATCCTTCATGGCACCAATCGTACGAACCAAAAGGCGCTGAGGATTGAGAGGCCCTGCATTTTCCGGGTCTTCCTTGATCACTTGCCGAACCATATTTTCGGTGATCACCTTACCCAATTGCTCACGATAAAACTGTAGCGACTTTAGCTCTTTAGCGCGCTCTTGAAAGTCTTTCGCAGCATTGATCTTTATTTTCTTTTCACTACCTTGCGTAGCAGAAGGCTTGTCCTCAAGTCCTTCGTCAAAGCCCTCGTCAAACAACAGGGCATCCAAACCCAATGAGCTCTGATCTATTGCGCTTACATCAAAACTATTAATACGTTCTATCAAGCCTTTAAAAACTGAGTCTGATCTGCCGTCCTGCTCCTGGGGCGCCTCAGTTTTTTCAGCGTCCTCATGCTGCTTAACCAACAATGCTTGTAAGTCTGTCAGGCCTGATTCAATTCGTGGAAGCAAGCTTTCCTGAATATTGTCAGAACGCTGATCTGCTCTAGCCAGCAATGAAGAAAGGCGCTGAAAATGAAATGCAGCCACACCGCTCTGACAAGTATTTTCGAGCCGCGCCAAAGCTTCCTTTAGCTGGTCAAAGGTGGAATTCATCTTAATCTGTCACCAGAGCCGAGCCAAGTGGGGCTGTATCTTCTTCAGCACCTAGAGGCTTAGTCACTTGTCGCCCTTTGGGAACGGGTGCCATTTCTACACGCCGATTCTTCGAGCGACCATCACGGTCTACATTGGAAGCAACAGGTTGCTGATCTCCAAAGGCAGCAGCAAACACCCTTTCTTTGGGCATCCCCTCTTCTATCAAAGCTCGCGTCACGGTTAGAGCCCTCTGAGCAGAAAGCTCCCAGTTATCCTGATATCGATTGTTGCCTTTTTGAATGGGAAGATCATCTGTGAAACCACTCACCATCAGCAACTCGTCACGCTCTCCCAGGTAAACTTCAAGAGGAGCCACCAGAGTGCTTAAGAGCTCACGCCCTTCAGACTGTAACTGGTCTGAGTTCAGCGAAAACAAGACACTGCCGCTGATGCCAATTTTGCCATCACGCAATGTTACTCGCCCGGAAGAGAGAGGGTCTGCCAAAGCTTCTTCCAATGCCATTCTTCGCTGTTCTTCAGCCCTGCGCTTTTCAACTTCTTCGGCAAGCGACTTTGACAATTCTAACTGATAGCCCAATACCCAGATCAGCAACAGCACAAAAACGCCGACTAGCCCGGACATTAAATCGCCAAAAATCGCCCAAATAGGAGGGCTTTCAGCATTACTCTCATCTAACTCATGCATACCAACACCCCAGCTTAAGCAGACTCAGTGGATGACTGTTCATAAGCCTGTTTCATTGACAGTTCACGCAATTCTTCAAACAAAGCTTTCTGGGACAAAACACTATGATCAATTACTTCTCTAGCCTGGGAAACGTAATAACCAAGCTGCTCATTGCTGCGTTCACTCGACTGCTCCAGAGCTGATTCGATGCGCTGTAAACTCTCACCAAGCAGTTCATTCGATTCACTAAACTGCTGGCAGGCCTTACCAAAAGCATCACCCAAACTGGCAATATCGGTAGTGCTTGCCGCAGCTTCGACCACGATGTCTGAGAGTTTGTTAACTTCAGCATCGATATGCTGGTCAAAACGAGAGCTGATGTTGTCTAGCATGCTACTAGAGGTTTCGACTAATGAAGCAATCGCTTCTCTTTGCTGGCTGGATGACTCGGATAAGGAGCCTGACAAGCCATCAAGCTCAGCCATAATTCGCTGACGCTCTTCTAACAAGTGGTTGTCACGCTCCATGTTGTTACTGATTTCTTCACGTAACTTGGAGATTACCTCCGCAGCAACCTTTGGTGTTTCAGACGCGGTTTCAATCAGCTCTGTCATGGGTTTCTCAATCGTTTCTGACAATTGGGCAACTTGCTGCGATAAGCTTTGTTGTAGCTTATTCATCGTCTCGGCAGCAGCGTTTGCACGACCTGCCTCTTCATCTCGCAAGCTGCTCAATTCTTCACGCACACTCGCCGCTAAGCCATTCATTCGACTATCCAGTTCGTGCAACCAACGTGACTCATCTTCACGACGTGCGATCAGTAAGTTATTGGATTCAGCGAAAAGACCCGCTAGTTCAGCCAATAGCTTCTCTGACTTCTGCTTGGTTTGCTCATCCATTAGCTGCTGGCTGTCACTTAGCTTCTCAACCAGCTCAGCTTGCTGAGCCAACATTTTGTCAGCACGGTTCTGCCAATCAAGACTGATCCCCTCAGACATAGCCCCCAAACGATCTGTCATTTCCGTAAATTTATCAGCAACCTGACAACTTGTTTCAAGCTGAGCTTGTGTAAGCTGATTTAGCTTGTCAGCAACGTCTTGAGAGGCGCTGTGTAAAGAAGCAGAACTCTGCGTCTGCGTATCAATCATCGCCTGTTGCCAAACTGTCTGTCGAGCTTTTTCACTTTCGAGATTTTGGCTATCTCGCTGCGCCAAATTCTGGTTCAAGCTTTCTAACATTGTCTGCGTTTTAGCGTCAAAGAGCTCACTGTATTCACTCAAGGTTTGCTTAATCTGCTCGGCACTTTGTTGGTTTCTCAGCGCTTGCTCTTCTAGCGCTTTACGCCAGACACTTCCCACCTCGTCTGCCGTTTTCGAGAAGCGGCCATTCAGAAAATCCAAGTGTTCAGTAGCTTTCGTAGAAAACTGCTGATGACTTTTCGAAGTCTGATCACTGACCTTCTCCACCAACCGACTCATACTTTCTTCAAACACCGGGCGCATACTTTCACCTGCCAAACGACCGCTATCGGCAAGCCCTGCCTGAACGGTACTGACACTGCTGGAAATGGCTTCTGATACCGTCTCGGCCAAGTGTTGGTAACTCTGTTTCACCTCAGTATGAAAGCTATCTTGCTTCTGGTTTAGCTGCTCACCCAGGTTTGAGCCCATTTTCTCCAAATTCAACGCCATGGTTTGAAGCTGATCTGCCACTTGAGGTAAGGCAAGCGCTTGTGCTTGTAGGGCTTTATAAGTTTCTTGGCGGTTATGAACCAGAGAGAAGCCTTTAAACTCATGCGCGATACAGGCATCGAGCTCACGTGTCGCAATCACTCGTTCACGACGACTCAATGTCGACATCAAGCCCAACATAGCTGAAGCTGCCACACCGGCAACGGACGTACCGAAAGCCAAGCCCAAACCATTGATCGGCGCGGCCAAACCTGTGCGAATTGCCTCTAATTCTGTGGTTCCTTGTAGTGCCGTGACAGCACCCTGCAAGGTATCAACCATTCCGACAAAAGTACCTAACAAGCCGAGCATTACCAGTAAGCCGACTAAGTAGGGCGTCACGACAGGCGCAGGTAGACCAATGCGCTCACCTTCTATTCTAAGCTGAACAGCATTACGCAGCGAGGCGTGAAGCGACAGTAGCCATTTGTCAAACTGGTTTTCGTTATCCGACTCGGCTTGTACGGCAAATTTTGGAATATCTTTTAGCGCGACTGACAGTGTTTGTGTCGCCTTCTGAAATCGTAAGAGCTCAAGGGTGCCAATACTAAACACCACACCAATAACGACAGTAATCAGCAAGGCCAAGGTATCACTACCCAAGAATACCCAGCTCATACCGATGATAGCCAATGCGCCTAATAAAAATGCCAGCCCAAAAAGAAGCTTATTCATAAGCAACTAGTAACCTCTAATTTCATAATTGTGTCCATAGCGATGCACTCAGTTTGCCGATTGCACCGTTTCATTTAATGCTTCTATCAAGCCCAGCACGAGCTGCAAGCGCGCTTCCAGCTCTGCCATCAGCAAGCGCTTTAAAGCTGCTAGAAAGGCCTTAATATTCTCATCCAAGGCACACGTTTCAAACAGGTCGGCATTTTTACCGGCAGGCCTTTCAAAGCTCTCGCGAAAGTAAGTGGCGAGTAGCGTCGGTACGCATAAAAACTGTTTACGAGCAGCGACGCTTAACGCTTCGTCGAGAGCTTTATCGAGCACCACTAACTTCGCAAGCTCTGGTGAATGCTTCTCTAACACCTCACTAATATAAACTCTCAAGCCCTGCACTTTAGCCGACATATCAGACTGCTGAGCACGATAAAACTTACTGAAGGGTTCAGCAGCTTTGGCTAGCAACTTGTCATCGACTTGCCCTTCTCGCATAGCGCTAATAAACGCTTCATCCCATTCAGGCAGCTTTATTCTGCCGACACTTTTATCTGGGTCAAAGCCTGACTCGATAGATTGGCTAATGGCTTTTCTTACCCTGACAAAGGCCTGCTGGCTTTTTTCTAAAGCTTCCTGACCAGCCAATTCGTCCGAATCGTTCGACAGTAAACCGGCGTCGACTCGACGATCAATCATTCTGATCATGCCTTGCGCATCACTTAATTTTACCGAGCCCGAGAAGTCTATTTTTTTCGATAAGCGCTCGCTAAAATTTTCTGGATGAGTCTGTGGCTCGACTTGCAGCATCTCTGATAGAGAACGCACCAAACGCGAACTACCGGGCATAAATCGGGATGAATTCTGGCTCATAGCTGAAGGAAGGATCACGCTGCGCATCTGCGCTATTCAAAGCAAGGAAAGTTTCTTACTGTGCATCTAATATTTATATTCAAGAGGCGGCCATTATCGCCATTCTGGGGGATTATTCAAGATTTGATCACCACATATTGTGGTTCCCGGTGGAAATAAAAAAGGGGGAATGCTTTTTCGCATTCCCCCTTTTCACTCCTATTTATACTTCTTTAGCTAATATCAGTTTGCAAAATACATTTGCTCAAAGTAAGCCTCTAAGGCTTCATAACAAACAGCTTCTTCTTTTGCAGTTAATTCAAACAGTGTGTTACCAGCTGATTTCTTCATTCGGTATTCTCCGTTTAATCATCGTAATAACTTAAAAGTATTTGCTTCGTTGCAAGGCCTGAGCAGAAAACAAGGAGTCGAATCCGGTATATAATTGATTACTAAGGCTCGCTCTTTGAAATCGTTTCATTACGTACTTCCTTGTACAGTTATTACTAAAGCATTAGCCGTGCCAAGACAACAAATTAGTTTCATCCAATTGATTTTATTAACAATTTAAATTAAATGACATAATAATAACTCTCAACATCAGTAAGCTCATGCACCATAGCTTTGCGTATAAGTACTAACACGCACTATTATTGGGTTATAGTCCGAGATAGCGTTGCCCTTAACAATAACAAAAGCTAACAGGCTAAATTTTATGACATCACAGAGCTTCCATCAGTCCGCTAGCTGTTCATGCACCACATCGAAAATCACCGTCAGAGCCCAACCTTTTTCTCGCTTTAAATGCCATTGCACTATTTGCCAAGAGATCTATAACAAGCCTTATGCAGAATTTGTCGTAGTCAATGCAAAAAATGTTGAGCTAAACAAATCTGATCAACTATTGTTTGCAAAATATCGTCGTCCTCCTGCTCTAACTAGAGGTATATGCCAAAACTGCCAATCTCCATTAGTTGGCTTTTTGAGGCTTGCGCCTTTTTTAAAACTGGCCTTTATTCCCATTGACCGTTTTGAAGACCCTGGCGCACTACCAGCAGCTCAAGGGCATATTTTTTATCACAGCAGAAGTGAAGAAATAGACGACAATTTACCGAAGTTTAGCGGATACTGGAAAAGCGAACTGGCGGTGAGCCAATCTGTACTTAAGGGATTAATACAACATTAGGTTAACTGAGCACTCTAGTAATTCTTATGCTTTAATATAAGACACTAGTTCTATCGTTATAAAGGCTTATTTCGAGCATACTCAAATATTATCTTATATTATTGCTTTGCATTTTTAGTAGTCTAGTTCACGCAAAATCACCAGACGCACAAACTATAGCGATAGCAGCGCCTCATATCACTAGCCTAATTGAGGAAGACCAGTCTGGCATCTATCAAGGCATTCTGAACGAAGCTATTTCAGATATGCCTTTCAAAATCATTCAATCATATACGCCTTATAAACGAGCCCTGGTATCATTTGAGCAAGGCCATACAGACTACATTTATTCTTTCACGCAAGTGATGCAAGAAAAGCTAGGAAATGAGAATATCATTGCAAGCTTTCCACTAGGTGCCTTCGCTTATTATATGTTTAGCCCTCTCGACCAAAGCCCTTTAACTAGCTCCAGTCAACTTAAAGGACTTAATGTGGGTGCCGTACATGTGCACGAGAACTATTATAAACATAGACTTAGCGAAAAAATAAAACTAGACAAAGTATACAAAGACGCCCAGAACTTGAAAAAGCTCAAAGTAAAGCGTATTGATGTCATGATCGCAGCGCTTCCGGACTTGCAACCTTTCGTAGATCAATTGAGTTACTCTGCCAAGCACCCTCTTGTAGAAAGCTATGACCGTATTACGTGTCATAACAAAGCGCTCACACAAAGCTTCCTTGATGAGCTTTCACCAAGACTCAAAAGAATGAAGGACTCAGGCCGCTATAAAGAAATTTCCGGCGAGTTATTTTTTGACTTCGATAGTGAGTATAAACAACAATAGCCGGCTACCGTACAGATCGAAACAATACATGAAGCGACAATGGCTATTGCACGACTCAAGTATTTTACCTTATTAGGTTTTTTACTATTTTTCAGTAAGTTAGCAGCAGCGGAAGAGTCTATTGATTGTTTCTTAAATACAGCGGCGAGTATGCCCGCTGAAACAACGCTGGCCGAAGTTGCTCACTCATGCACACAACAAAAAGACAAACCACTTATTCCGAGGCGATGATAACCCGGATATCGACGACTACCTAGGTCACTATGAAATTACCGGTGTGATGGACTGGGGGCGCTATAAACTCAGCAGCTCGGTGAGATACAACTTCGACACAGGTTATGGGTCTGCGGAAACCGGATTCAGTTTTCCGATGTGGGGGCGATTAAGAGGTTTCATACAATTTTTTGAAGGCTATGGAGAAAGCCTAATTGACTATGACCACCGGGTACAACGAATAGGCCTGGGCATATTGCTCACCGACCTACTCTAGAATGAATGCTCCAGGAGCGCTTTAGACGCAGAGAGTATCGCATGCTGGTTGTCTTCTTCCAGTTTGAAGCGTTCCTGATCCAGCTTAAAAATCACTCGTTTGTCAGTTTGCTTACGCGCCTCATGAGTTGGCATGTGCTCTAGCGCATCATACATTTTGATAAACACTGAAAACCGCTCATCTTCATGCAGGTTGGGGGCTAAATGGTCAAGTAGCACTTTAATTCTAATGCATCCTTCCGACAGCTCAACCTGCTCGTCTAACATGCATTGTGCGATAACCTTAATGCTGTTGAGGGCCTTATCTTTCTTTTCAGCCACCTCCTCCAGATAAGCTTTTTTCGCGTCCTCTATTCTTTGAATTTTGTTCCATGTTTTGAAGCTAAAACGGAATAAGAAAATAGAAACAAGACTACCGACAACAATTGCAAGCCAGATAAAGTTCTCAGACATATAACAAATCAACTCGAAAGATAGAAAGCGCGAAATTATAGCAGCTTCAGCAAATAGTGTATTTATTTTAAAGTGATTACTAGTTCCTTATAGGAATGCACTCAAATTGACACCGGTCATCACACTAGTAGAAACCTCGTAGTATGCTCACTTCAACAAACTCATTTATACATTACAAATTTTATTGGAGGCAAGATGGAATCTCCCAAGGTTTACGTTCGCGATTACATGCACCCAGCGACATACTCATTTAAACTTGATACTAGCGTTGAAGAAGTCGTTAAAACACTTACCAAAAGCCATATCGTAGTAGCGCCAGTGTTAGATACTGACGGCAAACTGGTAGGTTTTATCACTGAGCAAAACTGCATCAAGCAGATGCTCAACAATACCTACTATTGTGATAGCCACGAAGTAGCAGCTGACATTATGCGAGAGAATCCTCTATCCGTATCCCCTGATGAAGATATTCTTAAGCTAGCAGAAAGCATGCTAAGGAAAGGGCCCAAGATCTACCCAGTAATAGAAAATGATAAAGTGATCGGCATTATTAGACGTGCTGATGTACTAAAAGCACTTAGCCTGGCCAAAAAAGATATGTGTGCAGTGAAGTAGTATTATGCTTCTCTAGCAGGCTAAAGTTGTTCTAACTTCATTTAGCCTGCTCTATCTTCAGGTTCTTAAAACTCCATTCGCGATATGCCCCCATTCCCCCTCCCTGCCGAATAAAAGGTTCACGACAACTCCATTTCAAAATTTGCTATACCAAAAGTAAATTTCTTGTCTGCGAACATAAATAGTTCCGATATCTTCATAGACCTAGGCAATAAAGTTTAATGGTCTAATATAGTAAGTGTGTTAAGATTCCGCTTTGTATTCATTACTCCCAAAAGGCCTGGCAAAATGACTCAGAATAACAAGATAAACATACTTGATGCCTCTTGGTTGGCATTGGATACCGAAGAGACGCCAATGCATGTTGGCAATCTGCAAATTTTATCTCTCCCCAAAGATGCTCCTGCTAATTTTTTACGCGACGATGTTCATCGCATGAAATCGGCTGGAGATATTGTTTCCCCCTGGAACAAAAAGCTCGCGAAGCCTAGCTTACTGGGCCGCTTACTCGCACCGTCTTGGGTTATCGATAAGAACATAGACCTAGATTATCACGTACGTCATTCGGCTCTACCCAAACCAGGCGGTGAACGAGAGTTGGGTATACTTGTATCGAGATTACACTCCAACCGTATGGACTTTAAACGCCCTCTATGGGAGTGCCATGTCATCGAAGGTCTGGAAAATAATCGCTTTGCCATCTACACCAAAATGCACCACTCCTTAATTGATGGCATAAGCGGTGTACGTTTATTGCAACGCACACTAAGCGAGTCTCCAGACGATATCGATACAAGACCGCCTTGGTCTATTGGTACGCCAAAGAAAATTAAAAGCGGCGAACACATTGCGACTTGGCAAGGCGCGCTTGATCAAGCTATCGACGCAATCAAAGAACAAGCCTCGAACACCCCGCAGTTAGTGGGTGCGTTGGCAAAACTGGTCAGTTCATCCGTTCAGGATAGAGTTAAACTTTCTGCTCCGTTTACTGGTCCTAATTCAACCATTAACACCCGGGTGCAAGCCGCTCGCCGCTTTGCTACACAGCAATATTCTTTAGACAGAATTAAGAAACTGGCAGCAGAGGCGGATGCCTCGTTAAACGATATTGTGCTTTATTTATGTGGCACCTCGTTGAGGCAGTTCCTATTAGAAAAAGGACAATTACCTGAGCAACCTTTAACAGCAGGTATTCCGGTTAATATTCGCCCTGCGGATGACACAGGCACAGGTACGGCCATTAGTTTTATGATCGCTAGCTTAGCAACCAATGAAGCGGACCCGCTTCGCCGCTTAGCAACCATTAAAGAGTCGACCCAGATTGCGAAGGAGCACTTACAAAGCTTGCCTAGAGCATCGCTGACACAGTACACGATGCTGATGATGGCACCCTACTCTTTACAGCTTCTCACAGGCCTGGGCGGAAGAATGCGTCCAGCCTTTAACATTACAATATCTAATGTCCCTGGACCGAAAAAGGCTCTCTACTACAATGGCTGTAAACTTGAGGCGATGTACCCAGTATCATTAATCGCCCATGGCGGCGCATTGAATATTACTTGTTTAAGCTATGATGGTTCACTGAATTTTGGCTATACCGGTTGTCGTGACACCTTGCCAAGCATGCAGAACCTGGCAGTATTTTCAGGAGAAGCGCTCGAGGAGCTTGAAGGCTTACTTACAAAAAAAGCCAAGACAAGAAAGACGAAAACTAAAAAAGCCACGACTCGCTAATTATAACGAGGCTCATCAGGATACGCTTAGCGTATCCTGAATCAAACTGACCATCGCAGGCATACCTCCCAGATGAGTCTTAATGTTTATCTTAACATCAGGGTACTGCTCCCTAGCCTTAGCAACTTCGGCCGGAACGTCTTCTATAACATGCCTACCGGCTGACAAGAAGTAAGGCAAGACATCTACTTCAGATGCTCCCTGCTCTATACACTGGATAATTGAGTCGGGTATTAATGGCTCAGCCAGCTCCAAAAAGCCAGTATTGACGATCGCATATTGAGCGCCGACCTTATTCTGAACGCTACGGGAAAGCTCCCGTACTTCATCATTGGAGGACGCTCGTCGTGAGCCGTGTGCAACAATTACTAATGCTTTCATAATGTCCTACTATATTAACCATTTTTTCATTGGGCTCAGTATACTACTCTGCCTACGAGTACTCTATGAGAACAACACCTCAGTCTTTTCCATAATTAACCCTGTGTCAAGACCCTTAAGGCGACCCCTGCCGCTGCCGTTCTATTCTCGACACCAAGTTTAGGAAAGATCATTTCCAAATGTTTATTCACCGTTCGAGGGCTCATCGATAGAATTTCGGCTGCTTCGCGGTTAGTTTTCCCATTCGCTATCCAAAACAAAACTTCCGCCTCTCGCTCAGTTAAATCGAGATTTGCTTTTAATAAAGCAGCTTCTGTTGGCTTGTTCCCGTCAATCAGTTTAATTAGCTGGTCGCCATTGGAATGTTTGCCTACCCTCTTCAGAGATAAAGGATATTCTAGTGCTTCTAAGTTGAGACTATCCCCGTCCTGCGGAGACCCAGCCAACCATGGAGAAAGCATTTTTGTAAACGCCTCAGAACCATCTGTCGGAGAGATATTAGCTTTGGCAAACAAAGCATAGGTTTGCGGGGTGGCCCAGCGAACAATGCCTTTTTCATCAGCCGTGAAGAGATGCTGCCCAGTGCTATCCAAGGCACTTTGCGCACTCTTGGTTAAACGCGCATTGCTCAAATGCACCTTCATACGCGCTAGCAATTCTGTCGGGTTGATGGGTTTAACCAGGTAATCAACACCACCCACTTCCAAGCCTCGAACAATATCATCAGTATCAGATAAACCCGTCATGAAAATAACGGGAATATCTGCGAGGTCTGCATTTTGCTTTAGCTGGCGACAGGTCTCAAAGCCATCCATTACGGGCATGACTGCATCGAGCAGTATTACATCGGGCCGAATGCGCTTAGCGATCGTTAGGGCTTGCTTGCCTTCCAGAGCAACCAGCACGTCCATTCCTTCCGCTTCCAAGGCATCGTTAATCATGCTCAGAGCATCGGGGGAGTCATCAACAACCAACACAATATCGGTCTGGCTTAAAGGCGTCATCATTTAATCACTTAAGGCTTGCGCAAGTTGGTCGAACTGGAAACTGTCACTCATAGCAAACAGGCTCTGCATAAATGGCTCCGGTAGTAACTTAGCTGATTCTACCTGAGCTAAAGTTTGCACGACACCCTTTCGGTAGCCCATTTCGGCGTAGGCTTTTAGCTCACGAATTAAGGGGTCGTTGGGAATAACGAAGGCGTCACTAGTTTGTGCTTCTTCAGGGTTACCATCGCGCTCTTTAGACAAGACTTTAACCGAGTCGAAATCTTCACTTTCATTTTGCGATATCCAGTGCAAGCCCAGATGCTCAGCTAGCTTATCTAACAGAGCCGCATTGTTAATCGGTTTAATCAAATAATCAGAATAGCTGGCCGTGGCAATGGAGTCGCTCGATGGCATTTGTGCATTGGCAGAGAGCATTAAAATCGGAACACTAATTCCCTCACTACGTAAATCATCAGCCAATTCGTAACCTGTTTTGCCAGGCATCGAGACATCGAGAACAAATAGATCTGGCTTGGCCGTATCTAATAGCGCCATACAAGATGGTGCATCAAAAGCCTCTAAGGTAGTAAAACCCAGTGGAATGAGTAAGTCTGACAAGAAGCCCCTTAGAACCGGGTCATCATCTACCAAACAGATAGTTCGCTGATAACCTTCGTAGCCAACTATCTTGGCCTTAACTGCTTCTTCTACCTGCTGAGTATTATTCACCCAGGGCAGCATTAAGCTCACCTTAAAACAACTGCCCTTCCCAAGTTCTGAGTCGACCTGTAACTCTCCACCCATTACTTCAGTTAAGAGCTTCACGATAGTCAAACCAAGACCTGTCCCCTGCACATTCGGTGTATGTGTATTACGCACCCTTTCAAAAGGTTCGAATATACGTGCGAGGTAGGAAGCCTCTATCCCTGGCCCGGTATCTTTGATAATGAATTCTGCCACCTGAGAACGGTACTTCACCGTAAAGTCGATTGAACCTTCTTGTGTATACTTCACAGCATTAGACAGAACATTGATCAAAACCTGGCGCAAGCGCTTTTCATCTGCCATCACCATTTTCGGCAATCGCCCTTCTATATTGAAGTTAAGCTCAATCCCTTTGTTCTTAGCCTGCATTTGAAACATACTGGCAAGCTGATCGAGCAATTCAGGTAACTGAACCTTGTTCCGAAACAAGTCCAAGCGCCCAGCCTCAATCTTTGATATATCAAGCAGGCCTTCAATCAAATCTGCCAGATGCAAGCCACTGCGATGAATGATATTCAAGCCTCGAGACTGTGCATCATCAAGGTCCTGCTTGTCAGTCAGTAATTGCGCATAGCCGAGTATCGATTGAAGCGGGGTTCGCAGCTCGTGACTGATCCCAGATAGATAGCGACTCTTGGCGTCATTCGCTTGCTCTGCATGCTCTTTGGCTTGTTGCAATTCCAGATCGGTTTTCTCATGAGCTTGGATTTCTCGCATCAGCTTACGTGTTTGCCGATTGGACTCAATTTGGGCTACCACCCGGCTCTCGTGCGCCAAGAGAAACAACCAGGAAATCACACCCGTAACGATCAAGAAAATAAAGAACAGTGTGATCAGACTTTGCTTTAGCACCTCCTGATCGGCAATCGCAGAAGGCATCATATGCTCATAAACCAAGGCCAGCATCGCGGCGTTGATCATATTCGTAATAATAAGCAGCCCAGCAAAACGCCCTAGCCTTGAATTCGTAGAACGCACTAACTTGCCTGGCATAAAGCGCCTTAAGAAATTCACCACCTGACGAGAAAGCCTAGCATGAGGTTTGCAGCTATCTAGACAACGCACATCGAGGGAACAACAGAGCGAACATATAGGCTGAGCATAAACGCCACAATAACTCATGTCCTCCACTTCAAAGTCATTGTCACAGACGCCGCAGGTAAGCGTCGGTCCAATAGACGGGTATGGTGACGGTGCAGCACCCGACGAAGCTCTGGTTTTCGCTTCCTCTATAATGGGAATAAGCTCTGGGGACTGTCGCGCTAAGTAATACTTTCCTTTGGTAATATAAGCGATCAGTGGCACAAAGATGAAACAGGCTAACAAAGAAATAAAGTGGCTAAGATTCTTACTTGTCTCGCCAAACACCCCAAGATATGCAGCTAAACCAAGAATACAGGCAGCCACCATTGAAACAGTACCAACCGGGTTAACATCATAGAGGTGACCTCGCTTAAACTCGATATAAGAGGGGCTGAGCCCAAGTGGTTTGTTAATCAATAAGTCTGCAGTAAGCGAGCCTAGCCAACTCACTGCGACAATAGCGAAAACCCCCAAAATTGCTTCGAGTGCCTCATGCACACCTAACTCCATCAGAATCAAAGCAATTGTCACATTGAAGACCAACCAAACAACCCGCCCAGGGTGGCTGTGAGTTGCCCGCGAGAAGAAGTTAGACCAAGCTATCGACCCGGCATAAGCGTTCGTTACGTTGATCTTCATCTGGCAGATAATCACCATAACCGCAGCTAAAATAAGCGACATTGACGGTGAGTTAGTCAGGTAATTAAATACACGTTCGTACATATAAGTCGGGTCGCTGGCGACCACATAAGTAGCCCCTTCTGTAATCGCAATATAAGCGATAAAGGAGCCAAAGAGCATTTTCAGCAAACCGATAAAGATCCAGCCTGGCCCTGATAAGACCAACCAAAACCACCACTTTTTCTTATTCTGTTCAGTCTTAGGAGGAAGAAAGCGTAGATAGTCTACCTGCTCACCAATCTGAGCAACCAAGGCAAAAAATACTGAAGCAGCGGCGCCGAACAATAGCCAATTGAATTCACCTGCATTACTAAGGCCCTTTGGCTGATAGTCTGTCCAAGCAGGCAAAGTATCATATTCGACAATGATCACGGTAGCGATTGCCGCGATTTGTAATAGTAACCACAGAGTTTGCGTCCCGACTTGAAAACGCGAAATAGTGGTAATCCCCCGGATCACAATAGGGATAACCGCCACAGCGCAAATGAAATACCCGATCGATAGCGGAATACCCAGCAAGGCATGTAAAGCCGATGCGAGAATAGCGGCTTCAATCGCAAAGAAGATAAAAGTAAACGAAGCATAAATAAGTGACGTGACTGTGGAGCCTAAGTAGCCAAACCCGGCACCTCGCGTCAAAAGATCAATGTCTAAACCGTGTTTAGCTGAGTAGTAAGCAATTGGAAAACCGGTAATAAAGAAAACCGCTGCAACGACTAACATCGCTGCAATGGTATTCACAAAACCATAGTTAATCGTTACCGCTGCAGCAATGCTTTCAAGTGCCAAAAAAGCAGTCGCCCCTAAAGCGGTTTTGCCGACACGGCTAATACCCATACGCCGAGCTTTACGAGCGGTGAATCGTAAGGCGTAATCTTCTAGGGTTTGGTCAGCCACCCACTGGTTATAGTGGCGACGAACTTTAAGAATCTTCTGTTTGGCAGGCATAAGCTCTATAGCAAAAGTTTTATGTACTTATAAATGAGTATTTAGCTAGACAGGGTAATGCTTTTTTAGGGCGAAAACGAGCTTTAAACGTGTTAGGTCACGATATAACTAATGCCTAAAAGTCAGCACCCAAGCTGGCCTATTAGAATAAATGGTCTGACTTGGGCCTAACCATTCTAAGCAAGACTTGGTCAGAAAAGTGCCAATAGAAGACTTTGGCACTCGTTTTAGATTTGGCCCAATTGTCATAGTTTCACTTACATGTGTAATTTGGTAAAGCTGTTACGATCTTAAACACCTTGCTTTATAAACTTATTCATGGAGAATGCCACGGGAATCCAGTAACATTTCAGAATTTCAAACTATATCGACTTACCACGTTTTTGTTAGATACGGAGTAATCTAGCTCAATGAAGCCATTTTTCTTGTTTGTCATCCTATTCTTTCTATCGAACCAAACAATTGCTAATGTATGTGAAAACACAATTAAAGGAGTGAGTATTTGCGAGGTATCAAAAGGGGTAGCCCTTGCTATAGCAAAGAATGCTCCGCAGCGTGTGAGCCAAAATATTGTTCTAAATGGTGCGTGTTAATTTGCATGTAAAACTGACCCGGCTTTTGCACTTAATTTTGACCCGCCTGAGAGGCCAGATTATGGCCTGAACTTTTCTTTTATTTCCAGTTTTAAATTCGTTTATTAGTAGATTCTTTGTAGCGGTAACTTTCGTTACCTGTTTCAATGATGTGACAGTGATGCGTTAGTCGATCAAGTAATGCGGTTGTCATCTTTGCGTCACCGAAGACTTGGCTCCACTCTGAAAAGCTTAAGTTAGTCGTGATAATCACACTTGTTTTCTCATATAGTTTGCCTAGCAAGTGGAATAGTAATGCGCCTCCCGTTTGACTAAAGGGCAAGTAACCAAGTTCATCTAAGATAACCAAGTCTGTATGGCTTAACCTGTTCGCAATGCGTCCCGCTTTACCTTCGAGTTTTTCTTGTTCAAGTTGATTCACAAGTTCAATGGTCGATAAGAAGCGCACTCGTAGTCGGTGGTGTTGGATGGCTTGTACGCCTATTGCCGTTGCTAAGTGAGTTTTACCCGTGCCAGGGCCTCCTATAAGTACGATGTT
>NZ_LWFZ01000457.1:0-293 GCF_001635225.1 Oleiphilus sp. HI0086 | reverse complement strand
GTCGAGCGAGATGGCAAGCTGTTACTCGTTGAAGAACGCTCTCATGGGAAAACCGTATTCAACCAACCTGCCGGTCATATAGAGCAAGGTGAAAGCATACAAGAAGCCGCTATTCGAGAAACGTTGGAAGAGACCGGCTGGCGCGTCAAGCTCACGGGATTTATTGGCTTATATACCTATACCGCCCCACAAAATGGCGTATGTTATTACCGCTTTTGCTTTGCCGCCGAAGCACTTGAAAAAGAGAGCGATAAGCTCGATAAAGATATTATTGCTGCTCATTGGTTGAGCAT
>NZ_LWFZ01000456.1:0-530 GCF_001635225.1 Oleiphilus sp. HI0086 | reverse complement strand
GAGTTGGTAGGCTTAAGTTGTTGTTACAATGAACGAAGTGATAAGAAAGAGGAGGCTGAGTCGCTCGATGACAATAGGACCTTATAAAATGGTGAGAAATGTTTAATAAGTATGATATTGCGGCAGTGATACCTGTCAGACTTGGTAGTTCAAGAGTTTCGCAAAAGGCCCTTCTTGAGGTTGGTGAAGACAAAATTAGTCTGTTAGCGTGGAAAATAAGACAGCTTAAGAAAGTGCTGTCAAAAGATAGCATATACGTTAGTACTGAGGCTGATGTACTGATGGATATTGCTCGAGAAGAGGGTGTAAAAGTTCATCGTCGCGATCAGTTCCTTGCTGACGGACATAAAGCTACTTTTAGTGAGGTCATTGTTGGTGTCGTTAAAGATATACCGCACGAGCACATTGCTTGGGTGACATGTGTTGTTCCTTTGATGAGTCCTCAAGAGTATTTGCAGGGGTTTCGTGAGTACTATGATCATGTTATTCCAGAAACTTCAAGTTTCGATAGCTTGGTTTCTGTAAACTTG
>NZ_LWFZ01000455.1:0-657 GCF_001635225.1 Oleiphilus sp. HI0086 | reverse complement strand
ATATCCCGCGTGATTACATTAGTCACTGGGCAGACTGGATAGACGTTCGAAGCCAGGGTATACAAGATCTGAAGGACGGCTTACTCCATCTGAATAAAGAAAAACGTGGCGCGGATAGTGATGACCCCTACGAGCAGAGTGTGCGCTGTGGAAGTTTTACCGCGCATGCTCAGCATCACTTCATTAGCGGCTCGCTATCGGCGAACAAGAATAGTCTACTCAACAAGTATTTTGGCGATAGCCTGGTGAGACATACAAGTGCTAACCCCATATCTGCACCAGAAGACAGTAAGCAGGCCCATTTCAATGGTATTCCACATGTACCTCTGGCTCACTCAGAAAAGGTTTACCAGCAAATAAACCAGTGGTTCCGTGAGCATCCAGATCATATTGACTTGAAGTTCTACGAGGTGAGGGAAGCGACTAAGAAGCAGCAAATGGTGCAGAGAGTCGCGCAAGGCTTGTCGAATCAAGAAATCATATCAGGTAGCTTGGATTTGTTAGCGCTTGCCTATGATCATACGGTAGACGCCGTTGAGAAGGTTCACGGCGCGATAGCAGATGAACCATACAGCGTACTTAGGAAAGTCCCTTTGATTAAAGATGTAACCTTGCCGATAGAAGATAGCCATAAAGATATACTCAATACCATATACT
>NZ_LWFZ01000454.1:0-616 GCF_001635225.1 Oleiphilus sp. HI0086 | reverse complement strand
GTTTCATCTTACTTCCTTATCTAAGTAGGTATTTATAATTTCTTGTGATAACTGCACAACCAAAGTGGCCGACGATTTTATACCAAAATCTATGCAACCAAATTACTCATATTCAATATAGGCAACATAATCGCCAAGACAATGACCAAAACCACGCCGCCCATAAAGAGCAACATGAGCGGTTCAAACAAACCAAGGATTGTTTCGATTAGTCCTTGCAGATCGCTTTCCTGATGCCGTGCTGTTCTTTCAAGCATTTCATCCAACTCGCCACTAGACTCGCCGCTGGCGATCATATGAATCATCATTGGTGGAAAGTAGCCTGTTTGCTCAAGAGAATTGTGCAAGTTTGCACCTTCACTCACTTTCTGCGCTGCTTCAGCTAAGGATGCTTTGAGGCAATCGTTTGTTAAGACCTCGGAAGATATGCGCATCGCATCAACTAAAGGCACGCCGCTACTATTAAGGATACTAAGCGTACTAGCAAATTGAGAGGTATTGGAGCCCCTCGAAATCTTTTGAATAAATGGCATACCTAACAAGCGCTTATGATACGCAAAGCGGAAGCCATCTTTCTTTAGCATGACCTTAAAGCCCATACCGGCCAAGACAAGGA
>NZ_LWFZ01000453.1:0-310 GCF_001635225.1 Oleiphilus sp. HI0086 | reverse complement strand
CAGGCACCTGACGTCACTGCAGATCATGAAGGACTCTTCAGTCAACTTAAAAAAGTCTTTCAATTCAAAGCAGGTAAATTCCACGGTCAATTTGATGAAGACTATAGTAGTGCCCCCTATCAAAACTGGTTGAAAGAGCAACTGGATGGAAAAATCAGCTTCGAGAAGCTAAGCCTTCTCTACATGAATCAACTCAAAGACCTAGTGGATAAAACCAGCGAGAGCTTTGAAGCCACTATCCTTACGGTTCATGAGGAACGTGCAGATGGCCCTCGAGTCTATATCTTTGCGCTGGAAACAAATTCCGGCC
>NZ_LWFZ01000452.1:0-272 GCF_001635225.1 Oleiphilus sp. HI0086 | reverse complement strand
GATGAATGATTGGAACACCAAGAAAGCTTGTAAAACGCTCTTCTCCCGTTTCAGGCAAATAGCGGTAGCGTTCATGCTGCTGGGCATCTTCGAGGTTTATCGGCTCTTCCCTAACACCAACCAAACCAACCAGACCCTCTGAATAACCCAAGCTCACGTTCCCGATCGCATCTTCCCGCAAGCCACGAGAGGCACGCAAGACATAACGATTTTCTGCCGGATCAAGAAGATAGATGGAACATACTTCCGTACTCATAGCCTCCTGAACGCGA
>NZ_LWFZ01000451.1:0-270 GCF_001635225.1 Oleiphilus sp. HI0086 | reverse complement strand
ATCTAAACTCAGTATCGCCTGACTCTCGAAATGGCTGCTCTATGAAACGCCAAGTTAATACTGAGACTAGATAAGTCAGAACAATAATCAAAAGCTGCACTATCAGAGTCAGCTCCACAGACATATATCGGAGGAACACTATGATTGGCCAATGCCAAAGATACATTGAATAGGATATTTTGCCGGTAAAGACAAACCCTCTCATAGAGAGTAACTTATTAATTAAGCCACCTTGTGAATAAATCAACAATACTGTACCTAGTACTGGAT
>NZ_LWFZ01000450.1:0-357 GCF_001635225.1 Oleiphilus sp. HI0086 | reverse complement strand
GCTCGACAAGAATACCTATGAAGTCCTTGAAATTTTTGCTTTGACAGATTTCGACATGAACACTTTGTGAACTGCAAATAATGCATTAAGGCGATAATCTAAGCTTTTATCACCTTAATGCGCAGCCCTAAGACTTTGCGCTGATGTGTTCAGCATCATCCTTGGAAAACGGATTAGTAATAGTCGAGCTAGAACCTTGAAGTACCGCCTCGGGGTGCCTTATTTCCATAATGCACTTTATGCGTTGTTCATCCTTCGTGTTAACATCCACTAAGATCAAGTGCTGACCTTCAATAATTTGTTCGTGAAACTTCTGGATCTTGTAGTGTTCAGTATTGAGCCCACCAACACCGCCAA
>NZ_LWFZ01000449.1:0-854 GCF_001635225.1 Oleiphilus sp. HI0086 | reverse complement strand
CTACGGTCAGAAGAACGACAAAGGCTTCTACACTTACGAGCTAGACCGTAAAGGTAAGCAGAAGAAAGTGAAGGACGAAGGCGTTTACGACATGATCAAGCCTGTTGTTCTTAACAACAATGAATTTACAGATGAAGAAATCATCGAGCGTATGATGGTTCCTCTATGTATCGAGACTGTACGTTGTCTTGAAGATGGTATCGTAGAGACTGCAGCAGAAGCTGATATGGGTCTTATCTTCGGTATCGGCTTCCCTCCATTCCGTGGTGGTGCGCTTCGTTACATCGATTCTATCGGCATCGAAGAATTTAATAAGATCGCTGACAAGTATGCTGATCTAGGTGCTCTTTACACTCCAACAGAGGGTATGAGAGAAATGGCTAAAACTGGCAAGAAGTTTTTCGGCTAATCGCTGAAACAGAATCGAACGGAGAATATCTATGAGTCTTAATCCAAAAGATGTCGTCGTCATCGATGCAGTACGTACCCCAATGGGTCGTGCTAAAAATGGCTGTTTCCGCAATGTACGTGCTGAGACACTTTCAGCTACGCTGATTGATGCTATTTTTGATCGTAACGAAAAATTGAACCCTAATGACGTTGAAGACGTAATCTGGGGTTGTGTTAACCAAACAATGGAGCAGGGCTTTAACGTTGCTCGTCAAATTTCATTGTTAACTAAAGTTCCTCACGCTGCTGGCGCTCAAACGGTTAACCGTTTGTGTGGTTCTGCGATGAGTGCAATTCACACAGCTGCACAAGCAATCCAAACCGGTAACGGTGACGTGTTTGTTGTGGGTGGTGTTGAGCACATGGGTCACGTATCCATGACTAAAGGTTTCGACCACAACCCA
>NZ_LWFZ01000448.1:0-13400 GCF_001635225.1 Oleiphilus sp. HI0086 | reverse complement strand
CATTAGCAACAGAGGAGGCTTTCTCTTCTGCGCTGAACATTGCCGATAGCTTGGATTTCAAACGCTTCATTAGGCCAGTTTCTTCGCTTTGCTCAGCTTGCTTTTGAGGTGCAGCTTCAGTTGCAGGCGCTGAAACTTGAGGTGCAGGGCTAGCATGTGAAATAGATTTAACCGCAGCTTCTTCGCGCACGACTTCTTTTGCTGCGGCTGTTGGAACTGCTTGTTCCTCTGGCTGTGTTGTTTCTATTTTGTAACTAGCTTGATCATCACTGGTTTCGTCTTCACGAAGTCTACGTAACTCATAGTGAGGCGTATCCATAGCCATGTCAGGAATGATGATAACGCGAACAGACTGCCTGCGTTCAATCTCCTGAATTTGTTGGCGCTTCTCGTTTAATAAGAAAGTAGCGACAGGAACCGGCAGGACTGCTTGGACCGAACCTGTTTTCTCTTTAGAGGCTTCTTCATACATTAGGCGCATGATTGACAGTGCTAAAGATTCAACGTCACGAATCGTACCTTGTCCGCTACAGCGAGGGCATACTGCTGCGCGGGTCTCACTTAGTGAAGGTCGTAAACGCTGTCGTGACATTTCAAGGAGCCCGAAACGAGATATCTTGCCAACCTGAACGCGTGCGCGGTCAAGTTCTAGGGCTTTACGCATGCGGTTTTCAACGTCACGTTGATTTTTTGCAGGGCCCATATCGATAAAGTCGATAACAACCAAACCACCCATATCTCGTAAACGAAGCTGGCGAGCAATTTCTTCTGCAGCTTCAAGGTTAGTTTGAAGTGCTGTCTCTTCAATGTCGCTGCCCTTAGTTGCACGAGCTGAGTTGATATCGATTGAAACAAGTGCTTCCGTTGGGTCGATAACAATTGAGCCGCCAGAAGGCAGTTTTACTTCGCGTTGGAACGCTGTCTCGATTTGAGCTTCGATCTGATAACGGCTGAATAATGGCGTTTCGTCTTGGTAGAGTTTGATCTTGCTTTCATAAGCAGGCATAACTGAACGAACGAAATTTAGAACATCTTCAAACACAAGCGGTGCGTCAACAAGTACTTCGCCAATGTCCTGGCGCAAGTAATCGCGAATAGCACGGATGATGACATTGCTTTCCTGGTATATGAGGAAAGGAGCGGGGCGGCTTTCAGAAGCGCTGGTAATTGATTCCCAAAATTGTAGAAGGTAATCAAGGTCCCATTGTAGCTCTTCTGTTGAACGACCTACGCCAGCAGTACGAACGATAACACCCATGTTGCGTGGCGTTTCAAGGCCGGACATGGCTTCTTTAAGTTGTGAGCGGTCGTCGCCTTCGATGCGGCGAGAAATGCCGCCAGCACGTGCGTTATTAGGCATAAGAACCAAGTAACGACCGGCAAGGCTGATAAAGGTCGTCAGTGCGGCGCCTTTGTTGCCACGCTCTTCTTTATCAACCTGAACTATAACTTCCTGACCTTCTCTTAAGGCTTGCTTGATATTGACCCGGCCTTTACCGGCAGCGGGGTCAAAATATTCTTTAGAGATTTCTTTTAAAGGGAGGAAACCGTGGCGCTCAGCACCAAAATCAACAAATGCAGCTTCAAGGCTGGGCTCGATACGAGTGATCTTACCTTTATAAATGTTTGCTTTTTTCTGTTCGCGAGAACTCGCTTCGATATCAAGATCGTAGAGTTTTTGGCCGTCTACAAGGGCAACACGTAACTCTTCACTTTGAGTTGCGTTTATAAGCATTCTTTTCATGAATGAAATCCAGTTTTGTGCTGGAAATCGCAGGAAGACAGCTTGGTTTAAAGTAAAATTACTCAGCTATAAATCAAGTTAGCGAGCTAACAAATTCCAATACATAGCAGCAACACCCAGTACCCGTGACAAATTCGCGGTGGGGAAGTGGCCACATATGGCGTTTGTTGGTTTTACTTCTATTTCCTAACTATTGTCTGGTCTTATTGCTTCCTTCAAATGATCTGGGCATATGTATTTATGCTCGCTCAAGTCCGGTGCTGCCTTTCAACGCTAAGAAGTAAGTGATAGTGCGTACTAACATTAATGGTCTGCGTTCAATCGCAAGACTTTGTTGTCTGCATCACTTACGGGCTATAAATTCTGTTTTCCTAATGCGATTCCACGCTTTAGTTTTATTTCCAGAGCTTAAATTGCTCTGGAATCCTAATTAATTTACGACATGACAGAGCTTTCTATACCGTGTCGTGTTGTCTGTACTTTCTACTTTTCACTCTGTTGGTGGAAAGGCTCGCTTTATGTATTCTTTTTCATTGCGTGCGTACAAAACTTTCAACGCCTATTTAGCTTGTGTCGCAAGCAAATAGCTGTCGGTTTTCTGTCTATATAATCTGTCGTCTTACTGCTCCGTGGGCTTTTAGCTATATAGTTGACTGAACTCAGCTGAATCTATATAGGGGAATGCGCCTTTCAATGTAACTTTTTTACGGGACCAGTGTGTTGAAGGTGGGCTGATGACAGTGGAAAAAACGGATGAACCAAGTTTGTATTCCTGAGATTTCTTGTCACTCACTCTATATTGTCTGTTACTGCTAATCGATCACAGCGAGCGGGCTCCTTACAACAACGCAGAAATATAGCAGTAATTACTTGTCGCAGCAAATATATCAAGTAATATGACTGATTTTTAAGGCGCATCCAAAGTTCAGGGTGATCTAAGTAGAGAATAGAATGAGTGAAAAACAAGCCGCTGAAGGTGGTGAAAAGCGCAAAACAAATGACAGGCCAGCTGTCCGCATCGTAACAGTAACGGCAAAGAATGAAGGGCAGCGAGTCGATAACTTTTTGCTTTCTCAGCTTAAGGGTGTGCCAAAGTCTAAAATATATAAAGTCATTCGAAAGGGTGAGGTGCGGATTAATAAGGGGCGCTGCAAGCCTGAAACCAAATTGGCGATTGATGACCTTGTTAGAATTCCACCGATTGTTGTTGCAAGTAGCTCTAAAGGCGCTATTAGGGTGAGTGACAATCTTCTTGAGTTTATTGCCTCAGCTATTATTTATGAAGATAAGCAGCTGCTAGTAATCAACAAGCCTTCCGGTTTAGCTGTGCATGGCGGAAGTGGCGTTAATTACGGCTTAATTGAGGCGCTACGCAAGCGTTACCCGGAAACCCAGTTTCTTGAGTTGGTGCACCGCTTGGATAGGGATACATCGGGTTGTATCTTGGTGGCTAAGTCGCGGCCTGCCTTGCGAGACTTGCATGCGCAGTTTCGTAATGATGAGGTTAACAAGATTTACCATATGGCCGTTTTCGGTAAGTGGCCAAAGCATAAAAAGCGCGTTGACGCGCCCCTTAAGAAGAATGAATTAAAATCTGGTGAACGCATTGTTGTTGTACACCAGGACGGGAAGCCAAGTCAGACCTTGTTCAAGATCTTATCTAGTGCTGAGAATTTTACCTTAGTCGAAGCTAAGCCGGTGACCGGGCGAACTCATCAGATTCGTGTTCATGCCGCATTTTCCGGGCATGCAATTGTGGGGGATGATAAGTATATCCCGCGCGATTTGGTGCAGTTTAGAGGAATGGAAAAAGCTCGATTGATGCTGCATGCAAAAGAGATTCACTTTACCTTGCCTGGCGGTAGGGCGATGAGTTTTGAGGCGCCCTACGACGAAGTATATGAAGCTAATTTGAAAAAGATGGGCTTGGTGTAGTGTTATGAAGTACCCTGTATATATATTTGATTGGGACGGGACTTTAGTCGACTCTGAGCAGCATATTGTTGCGAGTCTTGAGTATGCCGCTAATAAGCTCTCCTTGCCCGATCTCGGGCATGATGCCTATAAGAATATTATTGGTTTAGGGATGGTGGAGGCTTTGCAAAGCTTGTATCCAAGCCTGTCGGATAAGGATGTTGAAAATATGCGGCAATCTTATGCGGAGTTCTTTTTTCGCCGTGAGATGACGCAGGAAAATCTGTTTGACGGCGTTATTGAGACGCTTGAGGCGCTTAAGGCGGGTGGTCTTAGTTTGGCAGTTGCTACAGGTAAGAGTCGAAATGGCTTGAATCTCGCGTTAAAGGCGACCGGGCTTGGGCACTATTTTGATATTGAGCGCTGTGCGGACGAAACACGCTCAAAACCTCACCCAATGATGCTGGAAGAGATTTGTTCATACTATGGTGTGCCTGCGAAAGAGTGCGTGATGGTTGGCGACACGGAGTATGACTTGAAGATGGCTTCAAATTTCGGGATGGATGCAATCGGTGTGAGTTATGGGGTTCATGAAGTGAGTCGCTTGTCCGTACATGAGCCAAAAGCAATAATTGATCATTTTTCAGAGCTGATAAAGCTGAATGTAAGTTAGAGGGTAGTAAATTTTGGATTCAGAGAATAATACTAAAGAGTGGAAGTTGATTGAAAAGACTGTTTCTCAGTTAGGTGTTGAGCAGCGTAAGGCTCGTCGCTGGGGTGTGTTTTTTAAGCTGCTAACATTTGCTTATCTTTTTGTCTTATTGTTTATGATGAGCGAGGGTTTATCGCCGGATAAGATAAGTGATACTGAACAATATACCGCATTGGTTAATCTGGAAGGTGTGATTGCTTCAGGCGAAGAGGCGAATGCAGACTTTTTGGTGACGGGTTTGAGAGCAGCTTTTGAAGCTGAGGGAACTCAAGCTGTTGTCTTGCGCATTAATAGTCCTGGTGGCAGCCCGGTTCAATCAGGGTATGTTTATGATGAAATTAAACGACTTCGTGGCTTATACCCTGAAACGCCACTCTATGCAGTGATCAGCGATATTGGTGCTTCAGGTGCATATTACATTGCTGCGGCTGCGGATAAGATTTACGCTGATAAGGCAAGTTTGGTTGGTTCTATCGGTGTAGTGGCTTCAGGTTTTGGTTTTGTTGATACGATGAAGAAGCTTGGCGTCGAAAGACGTTTATATACAGCGGGAGCTCATAAGGGCTTTCTAGATCCTTTTAGCGATGAAAAGGGTGATGAGGTTGAGTTTTGGGAGTCGGTGCTGAATACCACGCATCAGCAGTTTATTGCTAAAGTGAAAGAAGGGCGTGGAGAGCGGTTGAAGGTTGATGAAGAGATCTTTAGTGGTCTGATCTGGAGTGGTGAGCAGGCCTTGGAAAAAGGTTTGGTTGATGGTTTGGGTAGTGCAGGTTATGTTGCAAGAGAAGTGGTTGGAGCTGAGGAAATTATTGATTTTACGCCGCAGCCAGACCCCTTTGAGCGCTTCACGAAAACGCTGGGTATTGCGGCAGGGAGTGCTGTAGGTAAACTTTTAACGACTAGCCCACTGACTATTCAGTAGTATGGTTTAGAATGACTAAAGGCGAGCATTAGCTCGCCTTTTTTTGTGCCTGGGAAATTCTAGCTATTCCAGAATAGTGTATTTCTTTCAGGTCGGGAAAGCTAAGTCGCTGGTCTATAACAGTATTGCTGCGTATAAATGAAGCTGAGTAGAGTTATGTACGTGGTTATCCCGGTGCCATTTTGATTTGGTCGTTGTAGGTTTGTAGCTAAATTGCAGGCATAAAAAAAGCGATCCGAAGATCGCTTTTTTGAAGGCTAGCTAAAGATTACTTAGCTGCTTTCTTTGCACGCTCTTCTTCCATTACTTTTTCAGCAACAGAGTTAGGGCATTGTGCGTAGTGATCAAATTCCATAGAGAACTGACCACGACCAGAGGTCATTGTACGTAGTGAGCCGATGTAACCAAACATTTCTGAAAGTGGTACATTTGCTTTGATGCGCACGCCAGAAGCGCCTGCATCCTGACCTTCGATCATGCCACGACGACGGTTCAAATCACCAATTACGTCACCAACGTGATCTTCAGGCGTAAATACGTCAACCTTCATGATTGGCTCAAGAAGCTTAGGTTGTGCCTTTGGAATTGACTGACGGAAAGCGCCTTTTGCAGCAATTTCAAATGCAACAGCAGAGGAGTCAACCGCGTGGAAACCACCGTCGAACAGCTCAACCTCAACATCTAGTACTGGGAAGCCAGCAAGAACACCGGTCTCCATCATGCTTTGGAAGCCTTTCTCGATAGCTGGGAAGAATTCCTTAGGTACGTTACCACCTACAACTGTAGATGAGAATGTGAAACCAGAATTCTGCTCACCTGGCTTGATACGGTAATCGATCTTACCGAACTGACCAGAACCACCAGACTGCTTCTTGTGCGTATATGAATCTTCAACTTCAGCCGTGATTGTTTCACGGTATGCAACCTGAGGTTCACCAACTTCTAGCTCAACGCCATAAGTACGGTTCAGGATGTCTACTTTGATGTCTAGGTGAAGCTCACCCATTCCGCGTAGAATTGTTTCACCTGAGTCTTCGTCAGTGTGAACCTGGAATGTTGGATCTTCTGCAACCATCTTACCGATCGCGATACCCATTTTCTCAGAACCGCCTTTGTCTTTAGGCTTAACAGCAATCGAGATTACTGGCTCAGGGAAGACCATCGCTTCAAGTGTACATTCGTGCTTGGGATCACAAAGTGTGTGACCTGTTTGAACGTTTTTCATGCCGACGATTGCAAGGATGTCACCAGCTTGAGCTGAATCTAGCTCGTTACGATCTTCAGCTTCCATCTCACACATACGGCCGATACGCTCAGTCTTACCTGTGAAGGAGTTAAGTACTGTGTCGCCTTTGTTCAGCTTACCTGAATAAACTCGGATAAAGGTAAGTGCGCCGAAACGGTCATCCATGATCTTAAATGCAAGTGCGCGGAATGGCTCGTCAACAGCAACTGTAGCAACTTCGCCAGTTGGCTCGCCCACTTCATCAGTCAATGGCTGAGGAATAACTTCTGTGGGTGAAGGCAAGTAGTCAACAACAGCATCAAGAATTAACTGGATACCTTTGTTCTTAAATGCAGAGCCACAGTAAGTAGGGAAGAATGTCAGGTCATTAGTACCTTTACGAATACAGGCTTTGATCTGTTCCGTAGTTGGCATTTCGCCTTCCATGTACGCCATCATGATGTCGTCATCAACCTCAACAGCTGTTTCAATCAACTGCTCGTGATACATGTCTACATCGTCAACCATATCGGCTGGAACGTCTTCTACTTTGAAGTTTTCAGGTAGGCCTGTGTCATCCCAAACATAAGCTTTCTTAGAAAGAATATCGACAACACCAACAAAGTCATCTTCGGTTCCGATTGGAAGAGTCATAACTAGCGGCTTAGCGCCTAGTACGTTCTCTACCTGGTCAACAACTTTCAAGAAGTCAGCACCTAGACGGTCAAGCTTGTTTACGAAGATGATACGAGCAACGCCAGACTCATCTGCATAACGCCAGTTTGTTTCTGATTGAGGTTCAACACCACCAGAACCACAGAATACACCGATACCACCATCAAGAACTTTCAAAGAACGATATACTTCTACTGTGAAGTCAACGTGTCCAGGAGTATCTATGATGTTCATGCGGTGATCATCCCAGAAGGTTGTGATCGCTGCAGACTGGATAGTAATACCACGCTCAGCTTCCTGCTCCATAAAGTCAGTTGTAGATTCACCATCGTGAACCTCACCAGTCTTATGGATCTTACCAGTTAGCTTTAGAATACGTTCTGTAGTGGTTGTTTTACCAGCATCAACGTGAGCGAAGATGCCTATATTTCTGTATTTGGATAGATCTGTCATTATTCTACTCAATAAGTTCAGGGCGGAAAAAAATTTGCGGTAGTATACAGGATTTTTTTCGAAAGTTTGAAAAAAAACGTAACATTTTATGCCTGGGCAAAAAATAGTCGTATTTAATTTATTTAGGCAGCTATTTTTTCTGCCATGGGCTGTTACATAAGTCGATATAAAGCGCTTCAACTTTGCTACGAGCCCAAGGGGTTTTTCTTAGGAATTTTAAGCTGGACTTAATGCTCGGGTCGTATTGAAAGCAACGAACAGGAATTCTATTGCCTAGTTCTTCCCAGCCGAAATGAGATTCAAGCTTTATAAGAATCTTTTCTAAAGTCATTCCATGAAGAGGGTCGTGGGACTGGTCATGCACCTTGTGTGTCTCGCTATATTATTCGCCGGTTTTAATCAGGTAGATACCATCACTCTCTATACGGATCTGCCGTTGTTTATAAAGTGTGCCTATTGCGGTCTTGAATGCTTTTTTACTGATTGAAAATGCATCGTATATTTCCTCTGGCTTACTCTTGTCAGAAAGAGGCAGGTAGCCTTCACTTTTTTCTAACCTGTCGAGCACTCTCTCGGCTAAATTTTCTATTTTCTTAAATCCGGGAGCATGAAGCGACAGGTCTACTTTACCGTCATTTCTAACTTGCTTGATAAAGCCTTTAACTTTTTGGCCAATCTTGAGGGGGCGGACGACATCACTAAAAAATAAAAGGCCCCAATATTGGTTGTCAATAACGGCACTGTAGCCTAAGTCCGTTGTAGCAGAGATTGCTAAGTCTACTTTTTGGCCTTGTTTATAATCGTTAGGGAGGCGACCAATATACTTGTTGAGTTTTGTTGACGCGGCAATGCGGTGAGTTTCTTCATCAGTGTATATGTATACAAGGTAAGACTTTCCAACTTCCATTGTCATATGTTGTTGGTTATAAGGTACCAGCAAATCCTTTGGTAGCCCCCAGTCTAAAAAAGCGCCGATATTATTTACATCCGTTACTTCTAAAAACGCGACTTCGCCCACTTGCGCCCGTGGTGTTTGGGTCGTGGCGATAAAGCGATCTTTGGAGTCAAGGTAGACGAAAACATTAAGCGGATCACCAACTTCACAATCTTCAGGCACATAGCGTTTTGGCAGAAGTATTTCACCAAGCCAGCCGCCTTGTAGGTAGGCGCCCTGAGGCTCGAATTTGATAACTTCTAATAAATTATTGCGACCGATTTTTGCCAAAGTATACGTACCTGTTCAGACAGATTTGAGGGAGTAATTTTCGCAGAGTGTACATCTCTTTTACGTCAATCACTAGGTATATTCCTAAAACTATATTAGTATTGTCTAATATAGTTAAGGTTTAATTGATGATGTGAGCTAAAAGAGGAAGGTTAAGTGAACAATAACGAGCCCTTGGTAATCGATTACTTTAGTGATGTTCTGTGTATCTGGGCGTGGATTGCCCAAAGACGAATTGAGGAAATGAAAGAAGAGTGGGGGGAGCAGGTTTTGCTGCGCCGACACTATATTAACCTCTTCGGCGATACGAAAACGCGAATGGCAAAACAATGGGGGGAGCGCGGTGGCTACGAAGGCTTCGGTCGTCATGTGCAAGATGCTGCGGCTCCTTATGATAATGCGCCGGTTAACCCGGAAATCTGGAAGACTGTGCGGCCAAAATCCTCTTTGAATGCGCACTTAGTCCTCAAGGCTTGTGAGCTAGCGTATAGCCCTCAGCGCTCTGCTGATTTAATGCTGTTAGTGCAAAAAAGTTTTTTTGTCGATAATCTGGATGTGGGCTTGCTTGATAATGTGCTCTTGCTGGCTAAGCAAAGTGGTATGGATAGCGATGCATTAAAAACCTTGATTGATGAAGGTGATGCGGCAGCACTATTGATGAGCGACTATCAGAAAGCAGCAGAACTGAATATTAAAGGCAGTCCTTCATGGATTATGAATAATGGTCGACAAGAACTCTTTGGAAACGTTGGTTACCGAATATTACGAGCCAATATTAAAGAGGTCTTGTCGAAACCGGGCTATGAAGCGAGCTGGTGCTAGTCTACGTCGGTGCCGGCTTCATCTTCTCCGATCACTTCTTTTTCTTTTAGGGCTGCTTCGTACCAATGCTTCATTGAAGGTAGGGTAAGCAAGCGGTCGATATAAGCTCTGCTGGTATCCGATACTTCAATTTGATAAGTCGCAAAACGGGAAGCAACCGGAGCAAACATGCAGTCGGCAATGGAGAACTCTCCAAACAACCAATCGCCATCATGGCGGTTGAGCGCATCTTGCCACATGCCGTCGATGCGTTGAATATCCTTAATGCAGTCCTCATGGAGGTTGACTTTACGAGTAGCCCGGCAGTTCATAGGCAGGGCGCTTCTTAAGGCTGGAAAACCTGAGTGCATTTCAGCGCAGTAGGCTCGGGCAGTGGCTCTGTCACTTGGGTCTTCAGGCCAGCCTTTACCTTTAAGATATTGCTCGGAAACATACTCACAAATTGCCAATGAGTCCCAGACTGTAAGGTCCTTACCTTCCTTGTCATCAATCAGTACAGGAACTTTGAAGGTGGGGGAGTAATCCGCGAGGCGCTGATGGGTATTTTCTTCAAAAAGGAATACTTTAATTTCGTCGAACGGGATGTCAAAGTGAGTCAGTAATAGCCAGGGCCGAAGTGACCATGATGAATAATTCTGATTACCAATAACTAGTTCCATATCTGTCTTCCTATTTTTAGTGTTTATCCGCCTGAACGTTTTACTTTGTAGCCTTGCTCAGTAAGAATCTTCAATAGCAGTTCACGGTGATCGCCTTGGATTTCGATATTTCCATCCTTCACTGCACCACCGACACCACATTTCTTTTTGAGCTCTTTGGCGAGACCTTTTAGCTCGTTGTTTTTTAGCAGTATTCCACTTAAGACGGTCACACCTTTGCCTTTTCGGCCTTTCGTGTCGAGGCTTACACGTACGATGCCGTCTCCCTCTGGAGTTTGGTCTGCAGAGCAAGTGCATTCGTCAATGGCTTGTTCACACTCTGGACAAGTTCGCCCTGTTTCGGTGGAGTAGACAAGTCGATTGTTTCTAGGCATTGCTTTTGCTCTCTTTGAGTTCCATATGTGAAGAATGTTTTAAATTACTTTTATTGAGGTGGCGCACCCAATACAGTGCACCCGTGCCAACTATTATATTAGCAAGGCTTGTGGCCAGATATATACCCGCGAGATCAAAAAAATTACCAAGCGCTAATGCCAAGGGAATAAAAATTACGATTAAGCGTAGAAGTGACATGACCAAAGAGGGCATTGGTCTGCCGATACCGTTAGCTGCTGACGAGCTCAGCATAATGATGCCAAGAAATAGATAGCTGATAGGCACTAAGTATAAGTAGAGGGTGGAGGACTCAATAACTGATTCGTCTGCCGAAAACAACCCGGTTAGAGGCTTGGCAAATAGCCATAAACAAACGCTTGCCCCCAGTCCCCAAAGTGCAACGAACTTGAAGCTCATCTTAAGTGCTTCGAAAACCCGGTCATGTTTTTCTGCGCCCCAATTTTGGCCAACAAAAGGGCCCATAATGGAGGTTAGCCCCATAATTACGACAAGAAAGATTGCTTCAATACGTGACGCAACACCAAAACCGGCAACAGACTCGGGGCTGAATCGGGCTACAAGCCAGGTTGTTATCGCGATTGAAAGTGGTGCAATTAGATTTGTTCCTACAGCGGGAACAGCTATTTTGAGGATTGCCTGCCAGCTTTGTAATACCCGGCCATAGCAGCTCTTAAGGCTCAAGAAGTCGAACTTCTTTATCAATACATACAAACCAATTACCAGGGCAATCGAATACGCACAAACGGTTGATATGGCAGCGCCAGCTAGCCCAAGTTTAGGGAAACCAAGCAAGCCGAAAATTAGAATGGGGTCTAATATCATATTCACTATTGCAACGCTTATCATAACCATGCTGGGTAGTTTTGTATTGCCGGCAGCGCGAATAGCCGAATTACCGACCATCGGTATAACCACTACAAAGCTGGCTAGAAACCAAATATCCATAAACTCATGTATGAGCTCAAACAAGTCCTGCGGTGCGCCAAGTAGGGTGAAGATCGGATCCATAAAATGGTAGCCAAGTACGGCAAAGCAGATGGCTACGATCAGGGCGATTAATATCGCTTGTGTGCAGTATGCTTGCACTAAGGTATGTTGTTGAGCCCCAATTGCACGAGCGATAACGGAAGAAGTTCCAATGCCAATGCCAAATGCCAGACTTAATAGGATAGAGATAATTGGAATGGTAAAACTCATTGCGGTGAGTTCGCGAGTGCCGAGTTGTCCGACATAATAGGTGTCTACAATGTTCATCGACATGATGGCCAAGATGCCGCCAATCATAGGAACCGTCATTTTGTAGAGCTGCTGGCTGATATTGCCTTCGGTAAGGTTGCGTTTTCTCAAAATATTAACGAATAGTTATACTTCAGTGTCGTAGGCTAGAGGATGAATAGAATCTTTAGGGGACTATATCACGAACTTCGATGAAAAGAGTGCTTAAAGGGAGGGGAGATCAGGGCGCGTCTTTTTGCTGTTCATTGGGTTTGCCCTCAGCTGGCGTTTCATCGGAGTTTTGTTTTGCATCACTATCATCGCTTGGTGCTTGCGTTTTGTGCTTATGTACCTGGCTCATTTTGGATCTGAGCACTTCCATCTGTTCCTCTTGAGTCTCAATCATTTCTTGTAAAGCATCTTCCTGCTCAGCGATAAAGTGAAGAGACATATTGAATGCTTGTTTAGTAAACTCAAGAACGCGTTCGTAGCCTTCATCCGATAGCTGTCTCGCTTGGTCTTGAGAACGGTAAATATTGATGAACTGTCGCTCTCTTTCATAATGAAGAGGAAGGCGTCCGGCACCCCAGTCATTCAAGATTTTCCATGTGTCTGGTGCGTAGGTTCTACTGTATTTGAGAATGAAAGGAATAGGGTCGTTTCTGGCAAGAAGGGCGGCCAGGCGGAGTATTAGTTCGAAAGAGAGAGTGGCTGTGCCATTCTCTACAGCTTCGATAACGGACTTATCTTTCAGGTTTACAGCTTCGCTAAGCTCACTAACTGTCAGGCCGGCAACCTCGCGAAGGTCTTTAAGGGACTGACCGGCAGATACCATAAGTTTTAATTGGTCCTGCGACTGAATGATGGCCTTGCCGACTTTATAGGACGTGCCGCCAGTTTTCTTAGCGAACTTGAAGGCGCTCGTGGTTGCACCTGAAACACGCCCTAAAAAGTTACTGATAGACTCTTCAGACACCCAAGGTTCAGTTTTTTCACTCTTGGAGCGAGAGTTTGCAGACTTTTTTTCATCTGACTTGGGCTTTTCAGAGTTTTTCTCGCTCATATGTCGTGCCACGCTATATCAGTGTCGAGTGTTACCGAATCAAGCTCTATTGCTAAAGAGCATTGGCTAAGGCATTCGCGCTAACTTGCTGTAAAGAAATAAAGTCTAATAAGACTTCAGCACTTTCCTCAACGATAAAGTCTGGTTCTTGTGCTTTGTCTGTTTCAATAGGCTTTTCATCTTCGCTGTCACGCCAGGCCTGAAGAGATTCAAATTCTGGCTTTTGTTCAAGTCGGCGGCGCTTGTTAAGTAAGTCCAAGCGTGCCTTGTCGAAGGCTTCGTCTTCGGTTTTTCGTTTTTGTTCGTTAATCGTTACTTTTTCTATACCGCGCTGAGATTCTAGTAATTCTATTTCTTCTAACAAAAGTACGTATT
>NZ_LWFZ01000447.1:0-270 GCF_001635225.1 Oleiphilus sp. HI0086 | reverse complement strand
TCATAAACTCAGAGGGCTGAAAACGCGGTAAACCTGGTAGCTGTAACCATCGCTGTGCACCTTTAGCACCCGTTCCAAAGAAAATAACCCCTATCAACGCTGCGACACCAATAACATATAGCCATGGAGACCAACGCCGGTAGACATTGGGATCTAGCTGAGCAAAAACAAACATCACAACAAATGCAATACCGAAGCGTGTCGCCTGTTTTTCGACATACACCATATCTTGACCACCTGCGCTATATAAAATAGCCAGACCAACGGCAC
>NZ_LWFZ01000446.1:0-277 GCF_001635225.1 Oleiphilus sp. HI0086 | reverse complement strand
GTCCAATCGTGTCGTACGCTCATAAGTATGTTCTCGTGTGCAAAACCATGGTAAAACATGCGTCAACTTTATACATCAACGCTTAAGGATGAGTGTAATGATAAGCTTCACCAAAAAGTTGTCAACCAAATTTCATTTTTTGGTTAACAACTGGCATGCTCTGGATATTATTTTTCAATCCCCTTGCTTACTATGCGACGCCATAACTCTAAATAAATCAGCGATTTGCAAATCTTGCTTAGCGGACTTGGAATGGAATGTTACATTCTGCAAGCAA
>NZ_LWFZ01000445.1:0-899 GCF_001635225.1 Oleiphilus sp. HI0086 | reverse complement strand
TTCAAGACAGGCATCGTAGTGAGTTTCGCTGTCGTCATCAGTTTCATCGCTGTAGGGTAAGAGTATATCGCGGTCTTCATTAATCTCTTCAAGCAATGTCGACTTGATCTCTTCGATACAGCTTTCAATAGTGGCGATTTCAGATTCACTAAGCTCGATATCATCATTGCCAAATAGCACAGAGATAAGAGTGTTAGTGTCAAAGTCTACCGGCCCGATAACACTGGCGCATACAAGGCCGTGAAAGCCAAAATAATCCAAAGCCTCTTCATTTAGATGCTCGGCAAAAAGAATATCTTCGAGCTGTTCAATTTGTTGTTCGCTTAGTGACATTTGCTAAAACCGTATGACAGTGCAACCAATGCGTTCATGTGTGTATGGGCGCTGGTTGGGAGCGGGGTGGTATAAAAAACGAGAGTATAAACTGATTTTCCACAGATTAGTATCTGCAGTACCTGGTAAGCATAAAAAAGCCGGTAAGAACTAATTGCTCATACCGGCTCTGAGGTCTTTCAGAACTTAATTAGCGGAAATGCTATTCAGTATCTGTAGTCTGAGTTGCTTTACTGTCTTCAGCTTTTGCTGTTGATTCAGCGGGGCTCACCTCAACCTTAACAGCTGACAGCTCTGGTGACTTAGGAGCCGCCGCGCTTTCAGTTTCAGCTGATTGCGCTCTTGGGTCATTGTGAACCCGGTTAGAGCGGTTAGGTCTACGACGGCGAGCTGGCTTTTTAACTTCGACTTTATGCTCATCAGCCGGCTTCGCTTCGGCTTTAGGGCTTGTATTGCCAGTTATTTCTTTTGTCGCGCTTTCCTTATCAGCAACAGCTTGCGTCTTCGTTGGAGAGGCATCCGACTTGCTGTTTGTCGCTTTATTGCCTCGATTTCTACGAGGGTTA
>NZ_LWFZ01000444.1:0-722 GCF_001635225.1 Oleiphilus sp. HI0086 | reverse complement strand
GAAAAAGTAAAAAAGGTTTCTTATTCGCAGGCTTTGGCAGCTAGCAGTACGCAAGAAATTGATTTTGTCATGCCCTACGTGAAGGACCTGGAATCTGTGGTTGATATGTCTGCCATTTCCAAAAGCGGCTTGCGTATAGGTGTTGACCCAATGGGCGGGAGTGGTATTGCTTACTGGGAGCCGATTGCCGAGCATTATGGTTTGAACCTGGAGTTAGTCAATAAGCGGGTTGATCCAAGCTTTTCGTTTATGCGTGTTGATAAAGACGGCAAAATTCGTATGGATTGTTCCTCACCTTATGCCATGGGTCAGTTGATTGAATTAAAAGACCAATATGATGTCGCCTTTGGCAACGATCCTGATTACGACCGTCATGGCATTGTGACTCGAAGCTCTGGCTTGTTAAACCCAAATCACTACTTAGCAGTCGCAATCGATTACCTTTTCTCACATCGTCCTGAATGGGATGAATCTGTTGGAATCGGCAAAACGCTAGTTTCCAGCAGCATGATTGACCGAGTGGCTAGCGCGCTAAAGCGTCCTTTGGTTGAGGTGCCTGTTGGCTTTAAATGGTTTGTAGATGGCTTGCATCAAGGCAGCTTGGGTTTTGGTGGAGAAGAAAGTGCAGGCGCTTCATTTTTGAGACGCAACGGACAAGTTTGGACGACCGATAAAGACGGCATTATCATGGATCTCCTGGCTGCCGAAATATGCGCAGTAAC
>NZ_LWFZ01000443.1:0-506 GCF_001635225.1 Oleiphilus sp. HI0086 | reverse complement strand
TTTGAGGCAGTTTGGGTGCCAATTAGATCGCTGGACCGTAATTGGAGCTTACCTATATCGCCTATTGCACAGTTGGACAATGTAAGGTTCGCGCATGTGAATACTCATGAAAGCGTCCTTTACTCTGTGAACGAAATAAGCTCCACAACAAGAGGGCAACTGAGTGTGCCTTATATGGCAGAAGCGTTAGCCGCACGTGGTGAAGTAGATTCTGAATTACTGCCCATTTTGCCATCGAACGGGTTGAGTTCTTTTCCTCGTATGCGGTTTGAAGATCTAGAGGTGTTTCTACCGCTGGCTAATGTTATGCCTGCCCAGTCTCTCCAAGAGTTGTATGTAAAGTACTTTAGTAATGCAGATAATGACGTTGCGCTTCCTGACACTGTATTGATCGGTTTTACCCATGATGCGCAAGATCAGCATGATGTGGCATATAACAAAGGTGGCCCGATTAAACTGCCTCATATTGTTACTACTCCGTCTGGCCAAGTAAATAATAATTCGGC
>NZ_LWFZ01000442.1:0-343 GCF_001635225.1 Oleiphilus sp. HI0086 | reverse complement strand
GCTGGAGTCGTAGCGAAGGCCGGCTTCTACTGTTAAGTGATCAGTAACACTAAATGCAGCACTGGTATAGGGTGACACGGCGAAGTAATTCACGTCGTAGTCATAAATAGAGCCCTCAGCGACACTACTTCCCCAGCCACTGGGCACATAGTCAAAGGTTTGCTCATAGCTTCGACTAGACTTGGTATATTCAAGGTCGGCTCCAAAAGTCCAGCGGAGGCTATCTAGGCTATAGTCGGCTTTGAACATGAGGCCAAGCGTTTTTTGCTGGCTATCATTCTCAGGAAGGTTTCCCTGCCAAGTTGCTACATACTGGTTCCGGTTTGTTCTCAAGTACGCAATG
>NZ_LWFZ01000441.1:0-501 GCF_001635225.1 Oleiphilus sp. HI0086 | reverse complement strand
CGAGCGGCTTGCACCCGGGTGTTAATGGTTGAATTAGGACCAGTAAACGGAGCAGAAAGTTTAACTCTATCCTGAACGGATGAACTGACCAGTTTTGCCAACGCACCCACTAACTGCGGGGTGTTCGAGGCTTGTTCTTTGATTGCGTCGATAGCTTGATCAAGCGCGCCTTGCCAAGTCGCAATGTGTTCGCCGCTTTTAATTTTCTTTGGCGTACCAATAGACCAAGGCGGTCTTGTATCGATATCGTCTGGAGACTCGCTTAGTGTGCGTTGCAATAAACGTACACCGCTTATGCCATCAATTAAGGAGTGGTGCATTTTGGTGTAGATGGCAAAGCGATTATTTTCCAGACCTTCGATGACATGGCACTCCCATAGAGGGCGTTTAAAGTCCATACGGTTGGAGTGTAATCTCGATACAAGTATACCCAACTCTCGTTCACCGCCTGGTTTGGGTAGAGCCGAATGACGTACGTGATAATCTAGGTCTATGTTCTTA
>NZ_LWFZ01000440.1:0-503 GCF_001635225.1 Oleiphilus sp. HI0086 | reverse complement strand
CAGTTATTGTGCCTTGTTGGCAAAATATACCGACCAAGAAGACCTAGTCATTGCGACACCAATGGCTGACCGAACTAAGCCCGGCACTGAAGACCTGATTGGCTTTTTTGTTAACGCCTTAGTACTTCGCTTTAGACTGAGCCGAGAAATGCCATTCCTTGAGCTATTACAGCAGGTCAAGCAACAATGCCTAGAAGGTTTTGACCATATGAGAGCACCGTTCGAAAAGATCGTCGAACGCCTGAACCCTGAACGTGATATGAGTCGTGCTCCCATCTACCAAACCTCTATCACCTACCAAGACGTATCTAAACGCGAACAAGTCATGGGAAGTGGTGACCATACGATAAACATCAAGCAGTGTGAGATCCCTTCTCATGATTCACCACTCGACCTGAACATATGGTTTAAAAAACGCGGCGACTCACTCAGTGGAGCAATCGTCTATAGTACATCTCTCTTTACTGAAAAAACGATCCAAGGCTTTAGGGATCATTTTCTTA
>NZ_LWFZ01000439.1:0-289 GCF_001635225.1 Oleiphilus sp. HI0086 | reverse complement strand
TCACTGTCTTATCGAAGCTTTCATCACCTGGTTGAGAAACAAGCACGCGCCCGGCACCAGACTCCAAATGACCGGAAACCTGCTTAAGAGAACTAAAGCGACCAGTACACTCCATGACTAAATCTATACCCAGATCCTCCCAAGGAAGCATGCTAGGTTGCGAAAAACGTGTTAAGGCAATTAGGTCGTTCCCGACAACCATCTTCGAGTCACCCTGGACATCAACTGAAAGCGGGAATCTACCAAATGTCGTGTCGTACCGGGTCAAATAAGCAATCGTATCAGCATC
>NZ_LWFZ01000438.1:0-5192 GCF_001635225.1 Oleiphilus sp. HI0086 | reverse complement strand
ACCCCAACATAAAATAAGGGTGGTACCTCAAAGTGGTTATGAATATGGCGAGTGAGAATATGGAGCCTTTGCGGCTCCTGCCCTTCATTGTATGAACGATAGTACTTCATACTAACTTCACCGCGTTTAATTGCCGCAAAGCGTGTTAACCCTAGTTTAAAAACTAAAAAAGAGGTTAATAAAAACATCGCGATAGCGGGATAGATAATTCTAACTGTATCCATAAAAGTCTCGTCTATTGTTGTGGAGTACCTATCTATTGTGCGGTATTGACTACTGCACAAACGCAAGACCACATTCACATAAAGCGAGACCTTGGTCAATCACTTGTATAGACTTGAAACTCTGTAGATCACTCAGAGAAACAAAGCACCAGAGAGCCCTTAAGACTCTAACGACTCGATAAAAGCCTGCATAAACCTGGCCGCCTCTGCACCGCTGGCTGCGCGATGATCAAAGCTCAGCGATATAGGCATAACTCGACCAACCTTTATCTGTCCGTTTTCAACGACAGGCTCATCACGAATTTTCCCCACACCCATGATCGAAACCTGTGGCGGAACAATTATAGGTGTAGCGTAACGCCCGCTTAACGAGCCAAAGTTGCTTAGACTAATCGTTGCACCAAGTAGCTTTTGAGGCTTAATCGTACGGTCATGAACTGATTGAATCTGTTTCTTCATGATTTTTCTGATTCTAGCATCGTCTAGAGTTTGCACCTTTCGAATCACCGGAACGTATAAACCCTGCGCGGAATTAACCGCCACACCTAAATGAATATCTTCGAATAACTGAATACCTAAAGCTTCCTCATCAAACCAGGCATTGAGTATTGGCTCCTTCATACACGCAAAGACAAGTGCTTTAATACATCGGAGCGTGATGTCCTCACTTTTCTTCCAAGTACAAATATTGGCATCATCGAACAGCGTTACGGCTGGAATTTGTTCATGAGATTTACTCATCGTTTGCGCCATGACTTTCCTGGCACCTGTTAATTTAGTGATTGAATCACTACATCTCCCAGGAGAACTTCCTTTCAGCTCATTCTTCTTGTAATGAGCTTCCAGAATTCCTTTCTCTGTAAGCATCCCATAAGACTTTTCACTGAGCTGTTCTGTCAGGCCTATTTTTTCTGCAAAGACCCTGACAGAAGGCGGAGCATTTAAAGTCTGTTTCTGCTTTAAAAGCGCACTGTCAGGCGGGCTGGCATGATCAACAATCATATCCTCATATTGATCGACATCCTTTTCACCTTCTGCAGTTTGCAAACTTCCAACGACCGATACGCTCTTTTGCACATTTTGAGAGACGCCTAGATACTCCGATATCGAAGTATCTTTACCTATCGGGGACTCAGCATTTTCCTTCTCAGTGTATTCTAATAACACTGAACCCACATCAACCATGTCGCCCGCTTTACAGTGAATTTTCCCGATTCTAGCTTCCACAGGAGATGGAATTTCCACAATTGCTTTTGCCGTTTCGACAACTAAAATCAACTGATCAACCAAGACCATATCGCCAGGCTTAATCTTCCACTCAATAATTTCTGCACCCTGGAGGCCTTCACCGAGATCAGGTAGATAAAATTTGCTCATAGCTAAGCCTCCTTGTTTCCGTCTGCGTCAACCGGTGTTACGGCCCTGCACATCACCGCTGCCAATTCAGTTATTTGCTCTACGCCAGGCAGGTAGCTTGATTCGTTACGAAAATATGGCATTACCGTGTCATAACCAGTGATCCTCGCCACGGGTTCCCTTAAGTAAGGGAAGGCTCTTTCAGAAACCGTTGCTGCAATCTCCGCACCCAGCCCACAGCTTCTTGGCGCCTCATGAATAACTATGCAGCGACCAGTTTTTTGAACCGACTGGATAATAGTGTCGTGGTCTATAGGAGAAATACTGGCAACGTCTATCACCTCACACTCAATCCCATCCCTAGCCAATAAACTTGCCGCTTGCATAGTTTCATTTATACTCGCACCCCATGAAACTAAAGTCATATCCCTTCCTTGACGCAATAGAAAGGACTTATCCAATGGCAAGCCTTCGCCATCATCCTTTACCTCACTATGAAATAAACGATAAATGCGCTTTGGCTCCAAAAATATAACAGGGTCATTGGAACGAATCGCTGACAAAAGCAGTCCATAAGCCCTTTTTGGAGAGCTAGGCTGTATAACCCGAATACCCGGAATATGCGCAAACATTGCCTCGGTACTTTCACTATGATGTTCGGGTGCATGAATTCCCCCGCCATAGGGGGCGCGAATAACCATGGGGCAAGAAAGGCGCCCACGTGTGCGATTACGCATACGTGAAGCATGGCTAACCAAGTGCTCCATTGAAGCATAAATGAAGCCCATAAACTGTATTTCTGCAACCGGACGCAGGCCTTGAGCTGCCATTCCTATAGTCATGCCTGCAATCATCGTTTCAGCTAGTGGTGTATCCATAACCCGACGCACACCATATGCTTCTCGCAAGCCCTCCGTTGCGCGAAAAACACCGCCATTAACAGCAACATCTTCGCCAAGCACAACCACTTCTTCACTTTCTGCCATTGCGCGATGCAATGCCATATTAACGGCCTCAATAATACAGACCTTCGATGCGCCAACACTTTCAGGAGCACAGTCATCTATTGCTTTAGTAAGATTCATATCATTCATGGCTATGCCCCTCCATATCAACTGGCTTCAACTTATCCTGAGCGTCGGTATTTTCAAACCTTGTCCCTTCACATTGCGGGCTTATTTTTTTAGTGTTTTTCATACCAAGCAATTTGACCTGCGCGTATTGGTCAAGCAGTGGCTCAGGTAGTGTTTCGAAGAGATAATCAAACATCGCCTCAGGTACGTCATCCTCCTCTATAAGATAGGCTTCAACAGCCTCACTAATTTTCTTCTTAATTCGTATGAGAAGTTCTTTCTCCTTGGATTCCGACCAGTATCCTTTAGACAGTAAAAAAGTTTTTAGTCTTGAAATAGGCTCCTTGTCCCAGGCTGACTTCAGCTCAGAATCACTGCGATAACGTGAAGCATCATCGGCGGTAGTATGATCCCCTAAGCGATAACTCACCGCTTCAATAAGCGTTGCACCTTTACCTGCGTAGGCTTTCTCCAGTGCTATATTGACTGCATGACGCACGGCAAAATAGTCGTTACCATCAACAACCAGTCCCTCAATCCCGGCGCCAATCGCTTTTTGGGCAATCGTTTGCGCGCCGCACTGAATATCGCGGGGGGTCGAAATAGCCCATTGATTGTTATTTACAACCATTACCAAGGGTAGTTGCCACGCCCCTGCCAGATTTAGTGTTTCGAGAAAGTCGCCTTTCGAGGTCGCGCCCTCACCACACGTAACAAGAGATGCTTGATGTATGCCTTTGGTTTTCAGAGCAACAGCTGCACCGGCAGCGTGGCCATATTGTGTCGCTATTGGCACACAAACAGGGAAATCATTTGGGCATGATTTATAATCACTACCACGTTCCAAGCCTCCCCAATACATCAACATCTCTTTTAAAGACACCCCTCGCAAATATTGGGTAGCGAAGTCGCGGTAATAAGGCGCAAAAATATCATCTGGGCTGAGCGCCATACCAATGGCCGTACCAATTGCTTCCTGGCCTAGAACTGAAGGGTAAGTTCCAAGCTTGCCAGTTCGTTGTAAAGCGATAGCCTTATGGTCAAAAGCTCTGATCAAAACCATCGTTTCATAAGCTTTTAGCATTTCTTCTTTGAGCAGTAGAGAATCCGGTAAAGACTGCTTAAGCTGCCCGTCATCGCCAAGAAATTTCGAAAAACTTACATCAAACCTAAGGTTTTCTTCAAAAGTATAAGATTTCATACCGCCTCCTCTATGCTGCAAAGTCTTGAAGACGAGTCAATTTTTCTTCGGCTAGCTGGTCGGCAACAACACTTGTTGCCCTGCCTTTTGAGCTTGAGCCTTGATAAACCTCTTCTAAGGTTCGACCTATCTGCAATATTTTTTCATGTATTCTGGCCTGTAAAACTTCATTTCTTGAAACCAGCTCAAAGTCCGAACGCAAAGACTCACTGTGGGTTAGCGAGGCATAAATCAAACCTCCAGAGTTAATCACGTAATCGGGAGCGTACAATATTCCCTTTTCATGCAGGCGCTGCCCAAGCTCAGGTTTCGCTAATTGAACGTTTGCTGACCCGGCAATTATTCGGCAGCTCAAACGTTCAAGGGAAGACTCATTGATGACATTACTTAAACCGCAGGGGGCAAAGACAACGCATGGCTCCTGAACAATCTGCTCAGGACTGACTGCGTGACTTGCAAACTCTCTTAAGGCGGACTCAACCCTTTCTCTATTAATATCAGCCACAACAATCTCTGCACCAGATTCTGCGAGCAGCAAACCAAGTTCGTAACCAACATTGCCAATTCCCTGAATAGCAATACGTAGACCTTTTAAGCTTTCTGTTCCTAACTTGAAATTGACGCTTGCCTTTATTCCTTCAAATACACCAGCAGCGGTATAACTTGACGGGTTACCAGCATCACTCGTACTGGTAACATGAGATGTCACAGTCTGAATAATATCCATTTCTCTCGCACTGGTGCCGGAGTCAATCGCAGTAATATACCGACCGTTTAAGGATTCAACAAAGCGCCCGAACTCACTAAATAATGACCTTCGATCAAAGTGACGATCAGGAACCATGATGACCGACTTGCCACCGCCTTGAGGAAGCTCTGCCAAGGCAGCTTTGTAGCTCATGCCTTTAGCTAAGTTCAGCGCATCTTGAAGGGCGTGTGATTCACTTGGGTATTTAATAAAACGGCAGCCACCTAGTGCTGGGCCAAGAACGGTATTGTGAATGGCAATAAATGCCTTGAGACCACTACTAACGTCATATCTGACGTGCAGCTCATTGACCTGGTGTTGATCCAGTAATTCAAACATGATGCTATCCTCTCAGAATAACTTACGATTGTTTGAATATATACTGGCTTATGACCACGACTACTCAAACAAGTCGTAAGAGGTGGTAACCTCGCGTCGATAGAGGGAACGCGCAAATATAAATTTTGGTGTGATGCAAAAACTGTTTATTTTTTGCACACTACGGTTCGAGTATAAAGCGACTTAAAAGGCTCTGTGAAGGGAAAGTAACAAATATTTACGAGATCACATACAGGGGGAAATAGGCTTTT
>NZ_LWFZ01000437.1:0-546 GCF_001635225.1 Oleiphilus sp. HI0086 | reverse complement strand
CAAGCTTTAACGAAGCAATTATCGACGTCAGCACACTCCTGACACATATCAGTCAATTGCCTAGCCCCTAACCTCATTGAATAGCACTGGGCATATACTGACGTGGCAACAAACGTAAATGAATAAGCTAACTACATCACTATCCTTCAAGTTAGCGATACCAAGCATCCTTATTGGCACGATATTTTTGCTGTCCGTCTCGCTATTATTCTCTTATCACGCAGAGCGAACATTAGAGCGTGAAAGCAATATAATTGCCCAGCATATACAAGACACGCTACTTATCGCTAATGAAACCAATGCTAACACAGCTAATTTAAGGCGTATTGTTAAAGCCTTAACGGCACGAAATGACATGACCCGCTTGCTCCCGGTGGAACAGGCAAGTGGCATTATCAGCGCAGACAGCCAAGAAGAAAATATTGGCCAAAATGTTCATAATTCACTCGACAATGCCCAATTAGAAACCTAGAAGCGTTTCATCACAAATGGACAAAACCAGAATCATCAAATTAGCGATGACGGTTTTTTTCATCATGCTCGCAT
>NZ_LWFZ01000436.1:0-451 GCF_001635225.1 Oleiphilus sp. HI0086 | reverse complement strand
ATAGCTCCTGCTTTCCTTCTAGAGCCCAGTCATATCGATCCATCGCGCCATTGTACATATCGAAGTTATCGGTAGTACGCAAACCATCCGCCGCGGTTCCTGGTCCATCATATGCAACCTGAGGAGCTCGACGAACACGTCGCTGACCAGCGTTATATACCCACGCTCTACGTGGTTCTTTAACTTGGTCAATTGTTTCGTGGATAAGTAGAACGTTACCCGCCAAACGAGCCGGTGAAGCTACGCGCTGCTTAAAATACCAAAAGACGTTTTTATCTCCATTCTTTGCAGCATCCGTCAATTCCAATCGCTCAGAATAATGTTCTACGAAACGAATTGGTGAGAAGTCTCCTGATTCAGTAGGTGTAACCTGTACGTAGTCACGAACAAAGCTTCCCCCTCTTGAACGCATAATATGGTTCCAAACAACTTCTTTAGCATTCTTTGGAAT
>NZ_LWFZ01000435.1:0-362 GCF_001635225.1 Oleiphilus sp. HI0086 | reverse complement strand
CACTTGGGTACGTAGCTTCTCGTGTGAAGACATTCGCCCCTTAATCATTTGTCGCGGCCCTATTCGTAAAGAAGCAATGGATGTATTTGCAGAAATGGGAGTGACGCATTGCGGTATCTTATTGTCTGAAAAAGACAGTATTGTTTATCAAAATGCCTTGGCGCCAGAACTGCGCCAAATCAACAATCCTGACCGCATTCACCGTGTGCCAGACTACAGCGGCGCAGATAAAGAAGAGCGTGTTCAGCGCATAGAACAGATCATTCGCATTGCTAAAGAGAACAACTATAACGCTATTTTTGCCGGCTACGGCTTTATGGCCGAAGACGAAGCGATGGTTGGCGCAATGGAAGAAGCCGGTC
>NZ_LWFZ01000434.1:0-408 GCF_001635225.1 Oleiphilus sp. HI0086 | reverse complement strand
GATGATGCTTTTTATTAAACATGGAGACCTGCCTAAAGCTGAGCAAGCCTTCTTGTTTCTCGAACTTGCTGGCAACCAACATATTACACAAGATGCTTGCCTCTTGCTTATTCAGGAGTTCAAAATAAGGCATACTGCTGCTAAACAACAGCAATATGAAATGCTACTCGAGCGACTCAAGGCTTAGTTATGAAAGCAAGCACTTTCGACCTAATCAGACATGGCGAACCCGTTGGTGGACAACTACTACGAGGTTCACAAGACGACCCCTTATCAGACTTGGGCTGGCAGCAAATGCACGACAGTGTAGGGGGTCATAAACCCTGGACCCGGATAGTGACTTCACCATTAAGTCGCTGTCAGGCCTTTGCCAATAAGCTAGGGGAAGACCTAAGCCTCTGCGTCGAC
>NZ_LWFZ01000433.1:0-448 GCF_001635225.1 Oleiphilus sp. HI0086 | reverse complement strand
CTTCTCGATCCATAGCCAGCTTGCGTATTCCGGCGTATCTGATCATCAATTCTGGTATCTGATCACTGATTCTGGAAATCCAGAAAAAGTGATCGAATAAAACCAGAATCAATGGTCGAAAAGTTCCAGAAATGATGATCGGTTAAAACCAGAATGAGTGATCGGAATGGGCCAGAATCTGCAGCCAGCTTCAAAGTCTTCATAGGTATCCAACACTTTAGCTGTCATTAGTTGTCGACGTTTATCGCGGTCACAGATAGAACCCTTGCACCAATTAGCGTAACCAGTGCGTGAGACACGCATAACCCGGCACATTAAAGCCTTGGAATGCTGCTCTTCATACTCTTTGATAATGGCGTACTTCACTCTTGGTTTCTGGCGAAGTACGCCGCAGCCTTTTTTAGGAAATCCATTTCTTCTTGAAGCTGTTTATTCTCTCGCCTTAAAC
>NZ_LWFZ01000432.1:0-276 GCF_001635225.1 Oleiphilus sp. HI0086 | reverse complement strand
ACCTGTTGGGCGACGCCCGGCAAAGACCGTATTAATAGGAGAATTGGCACCAATTTTAGCGCGAATATAGTGATAACCTAAAGGCGTACAACCTGAATCGCTAAACTGTCCAACTCCGTTAAGGGCGGTGGACACACTAAAACGAGCCACTTTGTTTTCATTAAACAAAGTCAGCTGCTGTAACTTTACATTAACTTCGATTCTGGGCTGACAAAGGGAAAATTCACTCTCTAACGAGCGTCTAAGTCCTGGTTCAAACGGCATTCACTTCACACT
>NZ_LWFZ01000431.1:0-445 GCF_001635225.1 Oleiphilus sp. HI0086 | reverse complement strand
ATGCTGTCGATACCTTCTATTAGCTCTTCAACATCAAACTCAGGGTTTGCCTTGTTTACCATTTTGTCTTTCGCTCGGAATAGGGCATTTATAGGTACGCCGGTTTCAGTTGTTCTGCCTGTGTTTGCCACGAAGTATATGGTTGATTCAAAACCCCTTACTCGAGCATTACGTGTATAAGGACCTATAAAGATGTCATCTGAATTTGTGATAAGACCATGTGATAGGGTAATAGTGGCTGTCGCTTCCGGGTCTTCTGAAATTCGAAACATATCAGCATTGTTGCAGTTAGCAATTACCGCGATATCAAACTGCTCAAACTCCATTTCATTATCGACGAGCACAACATCTTCATCACTCGTTACCATGTCTGCAGAGAGCTCGGCACTGTCAGTAGTTAGTCGCTGAACAACTAATATGTCGCTACCGATCAAAGCTTCTTTAG
>NZ_LWFZ01000430.1:0-4132 GCF_001635225.1 Oleiphilus sp. HI0086 | reverse complement strand
GGCAATATCGACCCTCTTGAAGAAGTGGCTGAAATCGCGCGCGAGTTTAAGGCTCACTTTCATGTCGATGCAGCCTGGGGTGGCCCGACATTATTTTCAAAATACATTACAGATGAGTGTGGCAACCACGATAGTTATTCTCACTGTCTGAAGTTTATATCGCCTGATGAGCTCTTACTTACCAAGCCCGAGTGCCAGTTACTGCTAATCGATGAAGCTGCCGGAATTCCAGCGTCTACATTGAGTGAACTACTAAAGCACTATTCTAGAATCGTATTTTCAAGCACCATCCATGGCTACGAAGGCAATGGTCAAGGCTTTGCAATTCGTTTTAAGAAACAACTCGACCTACTAACACCCAAGTGGAAAAGCATTCATCTAAGCCAGCCAGTTCGTTGGGCCGAGAATGACCCCTTAGAAAATTGGATGAGTCGGCTATTATTTTTATCCTTGAATGACGATTCATTTAGCCAAAAACGTAGTGTAAAAAACAAACATACAGAGATGAACGTGCTCTGGCCTTCACAGCAGCAACTAGCCTCCGAGCCTAAACTCCTTGAGCAGGTTATTTCATTGCTAGTGAATGCTCACTATCAAACTTCCCCTGACGATATAAGACTTATACTTGATCATCCCGGTGTGTTGCTAGCTTGTGGTTTCAAAGATCATATAGAAAGTGAGCAACAAGGTGAGTTGATCTCAGCAATGCTGATAATACGAGAAGGGGGGATTTTAGAAAGCACTCTGCAACAAGAGATCCTCGCAGGAAAGCGACGCTTACGTGGCCACTTAGTTCCGCAGACTCTTGCTACCCTCTCTGGCGATATCAAAAACCTGGAACAACACTCATTGCGTATAATGCGTATTGCAGTACGCGCTGAATACGAGAATCAAGGGCTCGGTAGCCAACTAATTGAAGAAGCTTTACAAGTCGCGAAAACTAAACACCTTGATTGTCTTACTACAGCATTTGGACTGACAACCGAGTTGCTTTCTTTCTGGTCAAAGAATCAGTTTTCGCTTCTCAAACTTGGTCTTCAACGTGATAATGCTAGTGGCTGTTATGCCGCGATTATGCAAAGGCCGATATCTTTGTCTGCACAGGAAAATTTGGCTCTATTAGAAAGTATCTATGCCAGAAATTTGCTCAGTGGTATCAGTAGACAATATCAACACCACACTAGCGATACGCTGTATGATGCGCTAACAGAAGCGAAAATTCCAGCAGTAGAGCTAAGGCTAGACAGCAGGCAGCTTGCTCAACTTCAACGCTTTGCTAGCCATAAGTTGGCCATCGAAGAATGTATGAGCGAGTTGATCAGTTTGACCTTATCTTGCTTCAAACAAAAAAATAAAAAAAGTTCAATCAAGCGCCCGCTACAAGTACTGATTCGACGGGTTTTACAAGCTCGTTCAATTTCTGATTGTGTGGAGGAGTTTAATTTTAGTGGGAAAAAAGACCTGGATAAGCATCTTAGAGAGGCCGTTCAAGTACTTTTAGAGCAGCTAAGCAGCCCTAAAATACTTTGAAATCAGGAAGGCTCAGCGCTTAAATACTAAAGCTCGAACCACAACCACAGGTTGTTTCTGCATTCGGATTGGTCACAGAAAACTGAGCACCTTTTAGGCCTTCAGTATAATCAACTGTCGCTCCGACGAGGTATTGATAACTCATGGCGTCGACAACCAGGTCTACACCCTGCTTGCTAACAACCGTATCATCTTCTGAAAGGTCTTCATCAAAAGTGAAGCCATATTGAAAACCCGAGCAACCACCGCCAGTCACATAAACGCGTAGCTTAAGAGCAGGATTTTCTTCCTCCTCAACCAGCTGTTTAACTTTACTCGCCGCCGCGTCGGTAAAAAATAGCGGGCTTGGCACATGAGTTTCTACAATGCTCATTGGTTCTCCGGCATTTGATTCTAATATTAGAATACTAAAACAATGTCATACTTCTATACAGAGCATTATCCAATTAACCTAGTAAAACAGTCAACTATTTCATTTAGCCATTATTAGAATCTGAACCCGACACGGCTTTTAGCGCAACTTGCTCAGCGGCTTTAGTCTCTGTGCTTTCACCTGAGTCATGATTCTTAATTGATACAGGCTCTTTATGGTGAACCAGGTTACCATTAACCTCAGCACCCATCGCCATTTCGATCAGATGATAATAAACATTCCCTTTTATTGACGCATTCTTGGCCAGCTCAATATGCTTCGAAGCATAAACATCGCCATGGACTGTACCGTTAACAATGATATGAGGTGCAATCACATCACCGTCTATTTCACCAATATCGCTAATACGAACAATCGCTTCACTGTCTTCTTCAGCGCGGATGGTGCCACGAATTAAACCATCGATATGTAAACCGCCAGAGAATTGAAGATCACCCTCTATCTGGGTTTTACTTGATACCAGAGTATCAAAATGAATATTCGGACTATTATGACGCCCTTTCCCTTTTTGTTTACTCTTGCCCCACATAATGATTCTCCCAAAAGTCTCTAAATTTTTTGATCAACTAACTGCTGCCAATCGAAGCTCTGTTCAATACGAGACGCTTTCTTTCCCTTCGACTGAGCAACCACTTGGATACCTGTCGGCACAAAACCTTTCGGTAGCAGCAGATCTCCGGCTATATCCTGAAAATACTTGAATTTAAACTTGATACCCAAAGCCGTTTGCTGCTCTGATATATCTCTTAAGGCTAGAACAGTTTCTTCTTCGCCCTGCATACCTATCACGTTAATCGCAACATTCCCGGATACGTAGCTCTTGTTATCAGCCACTTGCGCTAAGACAATTTTGTAGTCAAAACGCCTATCCGTTGCACCTAGCTGAATCTCGGCTTTCTGTACTTGTAAGCCTCGCGAGTTATCTGAAGGCGCCATAATATTTTGATAAAATGACAAGTCCTTTTCTAACTGCGACACGCGAGCCTTGTAATCCCTGATCGTCTCCTGAATTTCCTGCTTTGCCAGGTCATCAATCGTCCGACCGCTTTCAAGGTTTGCGACTTGCTGCCGTAAAGCGACTTCTTCCTCTTTTAAAGCAGCATACTCTTGTGCAACTTTTGCTAATTCTTGAACGACCTTTTCGTGTGCCTGTTTTATTTGGTAATCGCCCAAAAGAAAACTTAGGACGCCCATGACCAAAATGCCAATTGCAAAAATCACCCGCCGTTTTAATTTAATACCTGGCTTGTGCTTAACTACAATCAGACGATCTTCAGCTTTCCGTTTTACCATTCTAGTACAATCTCACCTAGGTGTTAGGGCATCAATGCCACTTGCTGTAAGCCCATCATCTCATCAAAACCAAACATAAGATTCATGTTCTGAATCGCCTGGCCAGAAGAGCCTTTTACCAGGTTATCAATAACCGACAATACAATAATTGTATTACTGCCAGGTTGCTGGTGCAGTGCAATTCGGCACATATTCGACCCCTTAACGGAACGGGTTTCTGGCAAAGAGCCTAGCGGCATCACATCGACAAAAGGCTCATCCTTATAGCGCTCTTCATAGATAGCTTGAGCCTGCTCCAGACTTAATTCAGCATCAGGCTTAGGTTGTATATACAAAGTCGCTTCGATCCCTCTAATCATGGGCACGAGATGAGGAACAAAGGTCACATTAACAGGCGATCCGTTTGCTTCACTCAAAATTTGCTGGATCTCGGGTAAATGGCGATGCCCGGAAACACCGTAAGCTTTAAAGCTATCAGCGCATTCCGATAACAGCATACCAACTTTAGCTGCACGCCCAGCACCACTGGTGCCTGTTTTAGCATCTGCAATGAGACGATCCGCCTGGACTAAGCCTTGCTCAACTAAAGGTAAAAAGCCCAACTGAATAACCGTAGGAAAACACCCAGGGCAAGCAACTAATTTGGCATCTTTAATTTGTTCACGATAGATTTCAGGCAGGCCATATGCAGCCTGAGGAATTAATTCAGGGCAGGCATGCTTCTGGTCATACCAACTTTCCCATACATCTACATCTTTCAAACGAAAGTCACCTGAAAGATCAATGGTACGCAAGCCGGAATCTATAAATTCAGACATCATTGACTGAGCCACACCGTGTGGCGTTGCAAAGAAGATAAGATCACAGCCAGCTAGT
>NZ_LWFZ01000429.1:0-26383 GCF_001635225.1 Oleiphilus sp. HI0086 | reverse complement strand
GGGCGAAAATGCATCGGGTAAAACCAGCTTACTTGAGTCAATTTATTTACTCTCTACAGGGCGCTCTTTCCGTACCCGCCATATCGATAATATTATAAATAGTGACGCCAAGAGTAGAGAGCTGATTGTCTTCGGCAAAGTTAATACCTCAAAGCAAAATGAAGAAGCTACGCCCATTGGTGTCAGAAAGTCGACCCTCCAGGGTTCCGAGATTAAAATTTCCGGCCAATCAATAAAGAGTGCAGCAATTCTAGCGAAACTAACACCGGTTCTGATGGTTGAACCTCAAAGTTTCGATTTACTTACTGGTCCTCCAAAAGTTAGACGGCAGTTTATAGATTGGGGAGTGTTCCACGTGGAACATGAATTCTCTTTTTTGTGGAACGATTATATTAATTGTCTAAAACAGCGGAATAGTCTACTCCGAACTGCTAAAATAGACCTACTTCAACTAAAAGTATGGGATAAGCGTATATCGCTCTTAGGAGAGCAAATAACGCAGCATAGAATCGAATTTATGGATAGGTTTCGAGTTACCTTCGAAACTGTATTGGCCGGACTGGGTTTAAACGAACAAAGTGAGATAGGATTAAAATACTTTCAAGGCTGGGATAAGAGTAAAAGCCTGGCAGAAATGTTAGACCAAAATCGTTCGAAAGATATAGAAAAAAAGTATACCCAGTATGGACCACATCGGGCTGATCTTAAGCTTAGAATAAGTGGTAAGAATGTGAGTGAATTTTTATCTCGTGGGCAACAGAAGTTATTGATAATTGCCTTATATATCGCTCATGTAAAATGCCTAAAAGAATTAAACGATTCGCAGACTCTCGTCTTGATAGACGATATTGCCGCGGAGCTAGATAGTAAGAATATCGATATAATTCTCTCTAATTTGTTAGAGTTGGACGCACAAGTAATGTGTACAGTTTTAGATCGAGAGATACCCCGAGATTATTTAGATAAGCATCGGTCAGATTGTAAAATGTTCCACGTGGAACATGGCCGTATTCATGAATATGATTATCAAGAAAAACAAATATAGTACCTGAAATATTAGGAGCAAAAGCTGAATGAGTGAAACTGAAAATAACTATGATTCTTCAAGTATTAAGGTACTAAAAGGCTTAGACGCGGTAAGAAAAAGACCAGGAATGTATATTGGTGATACCGATGATGGTACCGGTCTTCATCATATGGTTTTCGAAGTTGTTGATAACTCGATCGATGAAGCGCTTGCTGGTCATTGCGATACGATTGATGTTGTTATCCATCTTGATAATTCAATTTCGGTATCTGATAACGGGCGTGGTATTCCTACAGAGATTCACGAGGAAGAGGGGGTTTCTGCAGCCGAAGTTATTCTGACAGTATTACACGCTGGTGGTAAGTTCGATGATAACTCCTACAAAGTATCCGGTGGTTTGCACGGTGTTGGTGTATCGGTTGTAAATGCTTTATCCGAAAAGCTTAAGTTAACGATACGCAGAGAAGGCAAAATATACGAGCAAGAGTATACCCACGGTGTGCCTGATTACTCCCTTAAAGAGGTGGGTCATTCTGAGACGACGGGAACGATGGTGACCTTCAAACCAAGTTCAGAAACTTTCACTCAGACTGAGTATCACTATGATCAACTCGCAAAGCGCTTGAGAGAACTGTCATTTTTGAATTCCGGCGTACGGATTCATTTAAAAGACGAACGTAGTGATAAAGAAGACCTATTCGAATTTGAAGGTGGTTTATCGTCATTTGTTGAGTACTTGAATCATAACAAAACGACTGTAAACGACATGTTCCACTTTAATATTATGCATGAAGCAACAGGGGTTGGCGTAGAAGTCGCTATGCAGTGGAACGACACTTATCAGGAAAACATCTTCTGCTATACCAACAATATTCCACAGCGAGACGGTGGAACGCATATGGCGGGTTTCCGTGGTGCACTAACTCGTACATTGAATAACTATATCGAGAATGAAGGTCTAGGTAAGAAAGAAAAGGTTTCAACAACAGGGGACGATGCGCGAGAAGGCTTAACCGCAATTGTTTCGGTTAAAGTTCCCGATCCAAAGTTCAGCTCGCAAACTAAAGATAAGTTAGTATCGAGCGAAGTAAAGACAGCTGTTGAACAAGAAATGGCTGCTAAGTTTGCAGACTATTTGTTAGAGCAGCCACAACAAGCCAAGAACCTGGTTGGTAAGATGCTTGATGCGGCAAGAGCTAGAGAAGCAGCACGAAAAGCGAGAGAAATGACTCGACGTAAAGGTGCGCTAGATATTGCTGGTTTGCCTGGGAAATTGGCAGATTGTCAGGAGAAAGACCCAGCGCTTTCCGAACTATACATAGTGGAGGGTGACTCAGCGGGCGGATCAGCCAAACAGGGCCGGGACAGAAAAACACAGGCAATACTGCCACTGAAAGGTAAGATATTAAACGTTGAAAAAGCACGCTTTGATAAGATGCTATCTTCTGCAGAGGTTGGCACCTTAATTACAGCCTTAGGTTGTGGTATTGGGCGAGAAGAGTACAACATCGAGAAACTCCGTTATCACAGCATCATTATCATGACTGATGCGGATGTCGATGGTTCTCATATTAGAACCTTATTATTGACGTTCTTTTTCCGTCAGATGCGAGAGATTATAGAACGTGGTCATATTTTTATTGCTATGCCTCCTTTATATAAAGTTAAGAAGGGCAAGCAGGAGCAGTACCTGAAAGACGAAGCTGCCTTAGAACAATACCTGACCCAGTCAGCTTTAGATGATACTCATTTATATGTTGATGAGGGAACACCCTCAATCTCTGGCCAAGGTTTAGAAACCTTAGTTGGTCAATATCGTGAAGTAGAAACCATTATTTCTAAGCTTGCCCGTTCTTATCCGTTACTTGTACTGGAAACTTTGCTTAAAGTAAGCGCGCTGAATAAAGAAGATCTTAAAGAGAAAGCGAAAGTTTCGGCTTGGGTTGAAGAAATACAGCCTTTGCTTGGTATTGATACCAAGACAGGTATGAACTATGTATTTGGTATTTCTCACGACGAAGAAAAAGACCTGTACTTACCAAAAGTTGATGTATTTGTGCACGGTATATCAACTGAGTATATCTTCAGTGAAGAGTTCATTGAGTCAGCTGGTTATGAAAAAATTGTCACGATGGCGAAGTCTCTTGAAGGTATTTTCAGTGAGAATAGCTTTATTAAGCGTGGTGAAAAACAGTTTGCGATCACTGATTTTAAGCAAGGTTTAGAGGTTCTAATGAAGGAAGCTCAGCGTGGTCTTTATATTCAGCGATATAAAGGTCTAGGTGAGATGAACCCTGAGCAGCTCTGGGAAACAACGATGGACCCAGAAAGTCGCCGTATGATGAAAGTAAATATCGAAGATGCGGTTGCCGCTGATCAGATCTTTACGACCTTAATGGGTGATGAAGTTGAACCAAGACGAGACTTTATTCAGACAAATGCTTTGGAAGTAACAAACCTGGATGTCTAGTTCTAAGTCCCAAGGTGACGCCTCAATTAGTGCTGAAAGTAAGCCATATCACCATGGTGACTTGAAGACGGCATTAGTTGAGTCAGCTAAAGACATATTAAAAATTAAAGGCGTAGATGCTCTATCTTTAAGAGCCATTGCCGCAGAAGTAGGGGTGTCGCATATGGCACCTTATACTCACTTTAAGAACAAGAAAGAGCTCTTACAAGCTATCGCTGCATCAGGCTTCGATGACCTAACTAAACGCTTGATAGATATTAAGAAGAGCTATACTGATCCATGGGATTTGGTATTTAACTACGGCGTCGCCTACGTTCAGTTTGCCGTAGAAAACCCTGCAATTTATAGACTAATGCTGAGCCAGGCTGATACTGGTGGTCGTCGAAACAAGCTCGAAGCCTCAGCGAATCCAGAGATATCCCCTGTCCTCGAAATTAGTTCTCAAAAGCCTTTTAAAATACTTAGACAAGCATTTGAGCATGGCAATGTTGAGTCCAAGCATGTAACGGCTAGAGCCCTGAGTGCATGGTCGATGGTTCACGGCATGTCAGCTTTAATTATTGATGGCCATATTCGTATACCTGGGGATATGAGCATTAGTGAATTCTTTGCTCAGGCAGTTTCACCGAAAATGATGAAGTTATAATTAATTGATCTGATTCATTGATGGGGTAGGGAAGGACAAACTCTAGTTAAAATTAGGTACCAGTTTGAAGACCTTAACCGGTACCTAATTTGGCTTTTGGGTTTTCTTTATATAGAGATCTCTATATCGCTTGTTGGAAAAGCAACGCATGAATGAATCCAAGAAAATTTACGATCTGATTTACGTAGCTTGGATTCATGAGGGTTAAATACTTCTCCGCTTATTAGCTTAACGCGACATAAACTGCACTCACCAGAGCGGCAAGCATTCTCGGTGCTTAGGCCATAACGTTCGAGACTATTCAGCAGAGGTTCACCTGACTTTGCAACAAAACTTCCTTTACCTTGTACTGTGATAGTTACCTCTTTTTCAATAGAAGTATCTTCAGGCCAGTGTGCTTGTGTTTCAGGTTTCTTAGGAGGGCCGTTTAGCTCTACAAGCATACGACGCTCTTTTACACCTAAGTTTTTAAGTATTTCGACACAGCTTTCATTAAAGGGTGTTGGGCCGCATATGTAAAACATCTTTGAGCTTAAGTTGCTCAGTGAAGATGAAACAAGCTCTTCAGTAACACGTCCGCCGATGCCTTGATAACTTTCACTTGGCCTTGAGATTAATTCTGTAAGTTTTATATTGTGATTCTGTTTGGCACAGGAGCGAATTTCCTTTGCGAATATTACATCCTCCTCGAAACTATTGCTGTAGATAATATGCATGGTATGAGGGAGATCTTTAGCGATGATATGTTTGATCATACTACGTGCAGGTGCAATCCCGGATCCGCCAGCGAAGAATACTAGATCATTACCATGGAATAGTGGATTATGATGAAAGCTTCCCATTGGGCCGGTGCTAGTAAGCTCTTGACCAGGCTTCAGATCATCAACTAAATAATGGCTAACGAAACCGCTATGAGCCTTTTTAACGGTCAGGTCATAATAGTCTCGTTCAGTGGGAGAGGAAGACATCGCATAAGGTCTGGCAGTTGGCGAACCATTTATCTCAACAAAAACGTTAATATACTGACCTGCTTGAAAAGGGGGAAGGTAACCATCAAGTGCTTTGACACGAATAGTATTCGTGGATGGCGTATCAGTAAAAATATCGGTAACAAGTAAACGAAGGCGTTTAGGATGTAGACTGTCGATAGTCTTTTGCGTAGCACCTTTCTCTTCGCTAAAGTCGCTTCCACTAAGCTCTATCTCGGTTTTCTTTTTTACGGCTTCAACGTAGCCAACGACACCATCTAATACGTTTTGTTCTGCGCTGCGATTTTTATGCATGTTGAGCCTCCGTTTGTGACTTTTTAATTTTACGCAATATACTTTTTGCCGTTGATTCACCGGCCATATAGGTCGGTTGAAAACCTCCTTGCGCTGTCCAACTTCCTGCGGAATACAAACCTTCAATACCACTCAATTGGTCGCGTAATAAGAGAGAATCCTGAATATGTTGTTTAAAGCCATAAATAGCGCCGTCAGGTGAGTTCAAATAACGCATCATAGTTAAAGGAGTCGCTACCTCAGCAACTTCAATATACTGGCTGAGATTTGGGTAAGCCTTTTCAACATGATCAATGAGCTTTTGTGCGTAGTCATACTTTGCTTCAGCATAATCTTCAGGGCTAAGTGCTTGCCATGCTTCGCCGTATTGAAGTGCTACAAGAGTTATGACGCTTTTTCCCTTGGGGGCCAAATCTTCGTCAATGAAGTTGTAGCAGGTGACCATTCCCCATTTCGGTGCGGTCATTTTATATAGTTCTGTTTCGTCAATATCCTGGTTGTCACCATCAATTACGAAGGTAGCGGCAGATGTAATACCGATATCCTCTGGCTTACAATCTAAACCTAAATACAAGCAAACAGCAGAAACACCTTTGCGTCTAGATTTAAAATCTTGTTGGATCTGAATAGGTGGCTTTTCAAGATCGAGGAGTTCATTGAAGGTGATCAGTGGGCTGGCGTTCGAAACAACATAATTACAGCTTACGGTTTGGCCATCTTCGAGTGTAATAGCATGAACCTTATTATCAGCGGTATGTATTTTCTTCGCACCACAACTAAACTTTACGCACCCTCCGGCTTCAACAAACGAATCGATAATTGCGCTAGAAACACTCTGAGATCCACCCTTAAAGTGCCAAGGTTTGAAGGTACAATAGGCGAAAAGCATTCCAATAAATTCTGCAAACACTAATTCATTGGTTGGGATACCGACATAACTCCAATAGGGAGTGATCGTATTGATCAGTTCTTTATTGCTGAAGAATTCATTCAATACTTCATCGGTAGTTCTTAAACCGTAGGCAGCAAAGTGTTTACATTGAGACTCTAATAGCTTTTCGTCATTACTACGCCTAACCTGTTGCAAGGCCATGTAATACTCCATAGCAACCTTGCTTCCTAGATCAAAGAAGCGGGTGATAGCATCACTGTCATCAGGAAAATTTTGTTTTAGAACTTTTTGAATGCCTGACCAACTCGCGGGAAGTGTAATATCTTGTTTCCCTGGGACAATTAATCGATATAGCTCCTCTTCCTGAACCAGTTCAACTTTATCGAGTACATCCAAATCCTTGAACATTTTTCTCATAAGGAAAGGTCTGTCTTCTGTCCCAACGCCACTTAACTGATGCAAAGCGACTTCAAATTCGAAATCTCCGCGGACGAAAGATGTACCGCATCCACCCGGAACATTATGGCGCTCAACAAGTAAGGTGTTACATCCATTCTTTTGCAGTGTCGCGGCAGCGGTTAGTCCGCCATTTCCTGCGCCAATCACTACTGCATCATAGTGTTTCATTGTTTTAAGTTCTCCACGTTTATATAAAATGCCAAGAAAATACTAGTACTAACAAAGTATCTAAACTTTACAGTGTAAGTGTACTTTACCCAGCAATATTTACATTGTAAAGTTTAGGGGTCGTAAATTGTATGTTTTATTTGCAAAGGCGCATTCAAAATCATGCTAGAAATCTAGGTTTAGAGCGAATTATGATAGTATTTATCTTATTCGAAGTAACATCTAAACATCGTTCAAGAGAGGGTTTGATGGCAAAGTCATTACAAGAGCAACTATTAGGTGCTGGCCTGGTAGATAAGAAAAAAGCAAAAAATATTCAAAAAGAGAAACGTGTTCAACGTAAGCAAACTCCAAAAGGCCAAGCAGTACAAAACGAAGCCGAAGCGCGAATAGCTCAGCAGAAAAAAGAAAAAGCTGAAAGAGACAAAGCACTGAATCAGGCGAAGCTGGAAGAGCAGAATCGAAAAGCAATTAAGGCTCAGGTAAAACAATTAATTGAAATGAACACCGTACCTAGTGAAGGTGACGATATTGGATTTCAATTTGCTGTCGATAAAAAGATCAAAAAGGTCTATATATCAGAACAGCAACAAACTCATTTATTGAAAGGCAGGTTAGCAATAGCCAATTTAGATGAAAGTTTTATCTTAATACCAGCAACAGCGGCCACTAAAATAATAGAGAGAGATGAGGCAGCGATTGTCTACCACATGGAGAAGTCACAGCCGCAAGATACAGAAATAGAAGAAGATGATCCGTATAAAGATTATCAAATACCTGATGACTTAATGTGGTAAACCTATGATCTGAGGTGCTGGTTTGTGGCATTTAGCATGCCCTTGAACCAGTTCTTCATAAATAGCCTTGAACTCGCTGCCGATAAGCTTTTGTAGAGGGAATTTTTCTTTTTCAAGACGAAACTCGACATTACCGGGAAAGAATATAAAAGTGAGGTAGGCTCCTTTCACTGAAATGAGTTCGGAAATGCCTTTATGGGATGTGTACTTGCATAATTCCTCGATATTTTCACTAGCGGGTGTTTTAGTCTTCTGTTCAACATGCTTCTTTGCGATTGGTGCCTTTAAGTGACTCAAGCTTGTACAAGCATCAAGTGTCAGCGCAGTCAGAAGGATAAAGAGAAGTCTTAGCATGCTTGTATACTATTCCTGGGGTCGAGATTTAAGATATTTTGCGGGAGAAATTCCGGTCCAGCGTTTAAAAGCACGGCTAAAGGCGCTAAGTTCAGAAAAGCCGAGCAAAAAAGCAATGTCGCTTAGACTATGTTTGCCTTTATTTAAATATGCGTAGGCCTTTTCTTCACGCACTTCATCAAGCAGGTCATGAAAGGAAATTCCTTCTGATTTAAGACGTCGATATAGCGTGTGTCGACTCATATTCATTCTTTTTGCGATATTTTCAGCATCTACCTTATCTTTGGAAAGCTGGCTTTCAAGGGTAGTCTTTACCGAGTCGGTAAAGCTGATCGCGGGTAGAATTTTTCTAGAAAGCGACTCTATATGTTTAATCAATAATTTATAAAGATAAGGGCTACGCCTGGGTAGCTTGTAGTTGAGATAACACTTCTTAAAAATGAGTGTGCTGTGGCTCTGGTTAAATCGAAGAGGGCAACGGAATATTTTTTTAAACTCAGAAATATCACCCGGTGCAGGGTGTTGAAAATGAACGGCTTCCAAATCGAGCTTTCGATTAATATGGTCTTGGACCCGTAATACTGACAACGCAAGTGTATGCTCTATATCGGCTGAGCAGTAAACCTCATTGTAGTCACAGACATATTCCAGATAAGTAAACTTATCATCATTGTGAATTTCAATATGCATGCCTTCATTAACCAAAGAATAGTAGCGTTGGTATTGTTGAAGTCCTTCATAGAGGGTTGGGCTATTAAAGAAAATGTGTGCAACTAAACCCATTTCTTCATTATGGGGATTCTGAGCGAGTTTAAGGCCAAGACGCTCGTCGGAGGTATAGGAAAGCGCAAGAGACCATAACGCATGATAAGCAGAGATATTTAGTCGGAAGTCTGCTAACTCAAGCTCGTGTAGTTCACAGGCCAAGGTAGAAATCAAAAGCTCGTTATTGATACCTTTTTGAATAAGATATTCGCACAATACTTTCGCGGTTGAGGAGTTTACGAACAAGTTTTTGACCCGGGACTTGCCAGACTTAATTGTCATTTAGCTTTCCTTTCCCTAACCGTGACTAAAGATACCTATTGTAGTAATTAAACCAAAGCTGTGTATTAATTACTGTTAATTAGGAATGCTACAGTCAGTCAAAAAGGTGGCACATATCGTCAAGAACAGGCATTCGGTCTGCTATATATTACACACACTGTCCTTTAGGAGTTGTACAGTAAACGAATTACAAACTTATACTAGCGGTGTTATTGACGGGGAACCACTATGGAATACGAAGTTTTTGTACCACAAAATGAAAATGAAAAAGAAAATTGTTCTGAGCTAGCAAATTATCTGAACAGTATGTTTTTTTGCTAAGTAGATTAAGAGGTTCAAGAAAAGGCGCGAAGTGCGCCTTTTTTTATTACACTAAACTGCTTTCAAACGCTGCTTTATTGCGTTATTTCTCTCAAGCATATCTCTAATGCGTGTTAGTTGGCTAAGGTTATCGCCGCTTTGCTTAGACTGGTTTGAAAAGACCAAGCCGACTCGCCACGAAGTATCGTCATTATCCATCCTTACCTTATTTACAATCTTTGCCTCAATTTGATTAACTTTTAGCTCCCCCATGTCCATATTCAAAACGAGGCGCAAACTTAGCTTGCTTCCGAGTTCTGGTTCACTGGGTACAGCCAGAGCAAGGCCAAGGAGATTGAAATCGAGAACATCTAAATCAAGCCAGCTAGAAAATAGACCTTGTTTAGTTTTGATTTGTGCCACGAGTTCTGCGGCGGGGACGCGTCGGTTACGACGATTTTCTTTAGGGTGGAGCTCTACAATCATTAAAAAATATACCTTACTACGTATCACAGTTTAGAAGTGAAAAGCATTTAATTAGTCAGATTAGGATACATATGAGAATATGCCATGAGCTCTTGGTGATAATGTGAACTGATTAAAAAAAATACAATGACTAAACTATATTCGCGCATAAGAGGGGAAGGTTTCCCCGTATTGATCCTTCACGGCCTGTTTGGCTCGTCAGATAATTTAGGCAGTGTTGCAACGGCCTTGGCAAGTAAGTTTAAAACCCATGCTATTGACCTGAGAAACCATGGTCGTTCGTTTCATCGCGAAGAGATGAACTATGAGCTTATGGCAGAAGATGTGATCGAATATATGAATGATCAAGGTATTGATATCGCATATGTGCTTGGACATTCCATGGGTGGAAAAGTCGCTATGAGTCTAGCCCTGCACCAGCAAAAACGAATAAAGGCCGTGATCGTTGCCGATATATCGCCTGTTCGGTATGAGGGACATCACGATGAAATATTTGCTGGTTTATTTGCTTTGCTAGAGTCAGATATCGTAAGTCGAAAGGAAGCAGATTCTTTGCTAGCGGAATTTGTTCCAGAGCAGGGGGTGAGGCAATTTTTACTAAAGAATCTAAAAGCCAAGCCCGGTGGAGGTTTCGATCTAAAAGTAAATCTCAACGCCATCCATCAAAATTACCATCATATTCTGGATGGACAGCATGCTGAAAAACCTTTTTTAGGGGAAGTGCTCTTCATTGCTGGCGAAGCATCAGACTATATACAGGCCGCCCATAAAGAAAAAGTAGTGAGCTTATTTCCCTTTGCAAAAGTCCGAATCATTCCAAAAGCCAGTCACTGGTTACATGCAGAAAAACCGGAAACCTTTATAGGAATATGTGAACGTTTTCTTACGGGTATCGACTAGACTATACATAACAACACTAGAAAGGTAGTTATGAGTTTACCAACAATAATAGATATTGAAGCTTCAGGCTTAGGAAAGGGCTCTTATCCAATCGAAGTAGGTTTTATTTCAGGTAAGGGAGAAACGGGCTGTACCCTGATAAAACCATTAGCTCATTGGACGAAATAGAACCGGGACGCCGAAGCGCTTCATGGAATATCCCAAGAGCTATTAAAAGAAAAAGGGCGAGATATTGTTAGCGTTGCCCAGTGGCTTAACCACAACCTTGCAGGTCAGACCATATATTCAGATGGCTGGGCTAATGACATGTGCTGGCTGGGTCAGTTATTTGATAAAGCTGAATGTATACAAGCCTTTCGAATTGAATCTTTACTCTCATTGCTTAGCCAGGAAGAACGAGAACAATGGACACCCGTCCACGACAAAGTTATTGAATTAGCAGGTCTGGCGCGTCATCGGGCCAGTGCAGATGCAAAAATGATTCAGGATACTTATGCAGAATTAAAAGGCTTGCCCAGAAATTAACGAACTCGTGATATTTAATCGATTATAACAATGGATCCGGAAATAGGAGTTCAATCTTGCTTTGGATCTATGTTAATCTCAAATGCTACCGTGTAATGCTGTCACGGGAGAATACAACTATATAAAGGGGTTAGGATAATGAAACTTAATAAATTGACCGCTGGTATTGCGATCGTGGCAGTAGGGTTAACTGCACAACAAAGTTATGCAAGTTCAACACTTGATGCAGTAAAAAAGAAAGGTATGGTAAGTTGTGGCGTGAGTGTCGGTTTAGCGGGCTTTTCACAAAAAGACGAGAAAGGGCAGTGGAGCGGACTGGATGTAGATGTTTGTCGTTCGGTTGCTGCAGCGGTTTTAGGCGATGCAGATAAAGTAACTTATCGCCCACTCACTGCAAAAGAACGCTTTGAAGCACTAAAAAGTGGCGAGGTAGATATTTTGTCTCGTAATACTACTTGGACTCATACACGTGACACATCACTAGGTTTGAACTTTGCTGGTGTAAACTACTACGATGGCCAAGGCTTTATGGTATCCAAAAAGCTAGGTGTTAAAAGTGCATTAGAGCTCGATGGAGCATCTGCCTGTATTCAGGCAGGTACCACCACTGAATTGAACATGGCTGACTACTTCCGTGCAAATGGTATGAAGTACACAGCAGTTACATATGATACTTCAGATCAGACTCGTGCAGGCTTTGAAAGCGGCCGTTGTGACGTATTAACCTCTGATCAATCACAATTATATTCGATTCGTATCGGCCTAAAAGACCCTTCTTCAGCAATGGTTTTGCCTGAAGTTATTTCAAAAGAACCATTAGGCCCAGTGGTTAGACAGGGTGATGATGGTTGGTTCAATATCGTTAAGTGGACAATGAACGCCTTGATAGAAGCAGAATTCTTAGGTGTTAACAGTACAAATGTAGATCAGGCTAAAGCTGAAGGTAACCCGGCTCAAAAACGTTTGATGGGTTCTGAGGGTGATGCTGGTGAGAAGCTTGGTTTGGAAGCCGGTTGGGCCTATAACATCGTTAAGCAGGTAGGTAACTACGGCGAGTCGTTTGAGCGTAATGTTGGTATGGACTCACCTCTTAAAATTTCACGTGGTTTGAATGCCCAGTGGAACAAAGGTGGTATTCTGTATTCCCCACCTGTTCGATAATACAGGTTGGCTTCTTGTAAGCATAAGATTAGACAGCTTGTTTAGTAGCAGGCTGTTTAATCCAGTAGCTAGAAAATTCTCAAATAATAAGTTAGCGCTTACTAAGTCTAGAAGCTGAGTAAAAAAATGGCTCGCTTTATAGGTAGCTAACAGCATTCTTTTGGAAATAATTTGTAAGGCCATATTATGTCTTCAGATCCGGAGTCCGAACACTTAAAGCTTAAGTCGGGTTCATTTATAAATAACCCTCGTAACAGGGCGATTATTTATCAATTAATCCTGGTTTTCGCACTTGGCTACTTTTTCTATTCGATTGTTTCCAATGCAATCGCCAATATGGAAGCTCGAGGAATAAAAAGCGGTTTCGGCTTTTTATTTACTACCGCAGGCTTCGATATCTTAATGTCCTTGATTCCTTACGATGCGACACATACCTACGGGAAAACATTTATCGTAGGTTTGCTTAATACGATTATGGTTTCGATGATTGGTATCGTATTGGCAACTATTATCGGCTTTGTTATGGGGGTCGCTTATTTCTCCCACAACTGGTTAGTCAGACGCTTATCAGTCATTTATGTAGAAATATTTCGAAATATTCCATTATTACTACAAGTCTTCTTCTGGTATTTCGCTGTACTGGCTTCATTGCCCGGAGCGCGTGACAGTTTTTCTGTTGGTGAATCGATTTTTCTAAATGTTCGAGGCTTGTTTATCCCAAGTGTGATTGATGAGCAAGGCTCAATGTTTGTATACGCTTCATTGTGTATAGCGATTGCTGGCATATTCTTTCTTCGCCGCTGGGCGCATAGAAGGCAAGATGATACGGGCGAGCAGTTTCCTGTATTTTCAGTCAGTCTGGGTATTCTTTTTGGGCTGCCGCTACTGACAACACTAATAATGGGTGTTCCTTTTCACTTGGAATACCCAGAGCTTGGGCGCTTCAATATCAGCGGTGGAACCTCAATAATCCCGGAACTAATGGCTTTGGTTTTAGCTTTAAGTATTTATACCGGTGCATTCATTGCAGAAGCTGTTCGAGCGGGTGTTCAATCGGTGCCGCATGGACAAACTGAAGCCGCACGTAGTGTTGGCTTAAGTGAGCGAAAGATTATGTCACTGATCGTCGTGCCCCAGGCGATGAGAGTCATCACGCCTTTGCTAAATAGTGAATATCAAAGCTTGGTGAAAAACTCGACGCTGGCTACAGCTATTGGTTACCCGGATTTGTTTACTGTCTTTGTCGGCACCACACTCAATCAGACGGGACAAGCGATAGAAATCGTATTTATGACAATGGCGGTCTATTTTGTCATAAACATGTGTATTTCCTTTGTTATGAATCGATTCAATTCGAAAGTCGCTTTGGTGGAAAGGAAGTAAATGATGAGAGAGTTTAAAGCGCTGCCTGATAAACCGGCACCCAAGGATACAGTTGGTGTCATTGGCTGGATTAAAGAAAACCTTTTTTCTAATATCTTCGATTCAACAGCTACTATTATTATCCTAGCAATTTTATTCTCCGTTGTTCCTGGCATGCTGGATTGGCTGATTTTTTCAGCCGACTGGAGTGGTGACAGCCAGGAAGCTTGCTCTAAAGAAGGCGCGTGTTGGGTATTTGTTTCTGCCTGGATGCAACAATTTATGTATGGCAGTTACCCCAGCTCAGAACTGTGGCGAGTGAATCTTGCTTTATTGAGTCTCGCTGCTGTCATTGCTTTGCCTTATGTCTTGCCAAAAGATCTTCGGAATAAGATTGGCGTCCCGGTATTTTTGTTATTTCCATTTGTCTGTGCGACATTTCTGGACGGTAGCCTGTTTGGTTTGATGACAGTAAGTACTGACTTATGGGGTGGCTTTGCACTGAATATCTTTTTGGCGTCAGCGAGTATTATTATTGCTTTTCCGTTGAGCTTTTTATGGGCCCTAGGTCGACGATCGGAGATGCCTTTTATACGTAGTGTCTGTATTTTGTTGATCGAGTTTTTTAGGGGAACCCCGGTTTTAGCCCTATTTTTTATGGGCTCGGTAATGCTGCCATTATTTTTTCCTGAAGGCACCAGCGTAGATAAATTACTTAGGGTGTGGATTGTTCTGATTCTATTTATGTCGGGCTATATGGCAGAAGTATTTAGGGGTGGCTTTCAAGCAATTCCCCAAGGGCAATACGAAGCCGCTGACTCGCTTGGCCTAAGTTATTGGCAGAAAACTTTGCTGATTATATTGCCCCAGGTGATCAAAGTATCGATGCCCAATATTCTTGCTACCTTCGTTATGCTATTCAAAAATACTACCTTCCTTTTGATCATCGGTATATTTGAAATGCTCAGTACCACTCAAACTGCTTTGAATAACTCAAACTGGTTAGGGGGACATGCAACGGAAGGCTACTTATTTGTCGCTATGGTCTTTTGGTGTTGCTGCTTTGGTATGTCAATGATCAGCAGTAATATCGAACGCAAGCTGGATACCAGCCATAATAATAAATAGCGCTGTCTACTACGGAGATTAATGATGAAAACAGATGTAAAAAGCCAAAACTCTGAGGTTCTGGGCAGTAAAGATAACGTTATTGAAATTAAAGATCTGAATAAATGGTATGGCAATTTCCATGTGCTCAAAGATATAAACTTAAGTGTCAAAAAGGGTGAACGAATTGTTATCTGTGGACCATCTGGTTCAGGTAAATCGACGATGATTCGTTGTATCAACCGACTGGAAGAGTTTCAAAGAGGGTCTTTGGTTGTGAATGGTGTTGAGATGATCGAAGACGTTAAGAATATCGAAGCGATCCGTCGTGAAGTCGGTATGGTTTTTCAGCACTTCAATCTGTTTCCCCATTTGAGCATTTTAGAAAACCTGACGCTTGGGCCAATTTGGGTACAGAAAAAACCCAAAGAGGAAGCCGAAGCGATTGCAATGAAGTATCTGGAGCGAGTGAAGATTCCAGACCAAGCACTTAAGTACCCGGGTCAGTTATCGGGTGGTCAGCAACAACGTGTAGCGATTGCACGATCTCTTTGTATGTCACCTCAAATCATGCTGTTCGATGAACCAACCTCTGCTCTTGATCCGGAAATGATTAAAGAAGTACTCGATGTCATGGTTGAGCTAGCTGATGAAGGTATGACGATGCTCTGTGTTACTCATGAAATGGGCTTTGCTAAGCGTGTAGCGGACAGAGTAATATTTATGGATGGTGGTGAAATTGTTGAGCAAAATACACCAGAGGAATTCTTTACAAACCCAGAAACTGACCGCTTACAACTATTCTTAAGTCAGATACTTCAGCATTAATCCCAAGCAGCCGAGCTTCTTATTCTTGATGAGAGAGCTAATAGCCTTGAGAAGAAGATAGCTCTTCAAGTGTATTGAAGTTCATAAAGCTACTGGCTTCAGCATTTCTTGATGTTGAGAAATCAACCCAGATAGCACCGTTATCTTTAACCCACTTCATTACGCGGTTTTGCCTGTTTACGATTGCATCTTCCAAGCTATCAACAAACTGAGTAGAAATGCATAAGTGAAGAGGGTGGCTTCTGTTTTCATCTCTCGATGCGATTATCAAAGGCTGACCAGGGAACAGCTCTTGTTTTTGGTACAAGATATTGAGCATCTTTTGACCATACTCTTGTCCAAGGCAGGGTGTATCACAGGGGCTGACAAGCAAATAATCAGCATCAGTGTTCAACATCAAGCTGTGTAGTCCTGCCAAAGGACCTTGGAAGCCTTCGATTGAGTCAGAACACACAAGAGGACTGATTTCTTGATATTGAGTTTGATTGCGGTTGCAGTTGATTAACACGCGACGAACATAAGGCTGAAGCGAGTCAAAAACAGACTGGGCCATTGGTTTTTGTCGATAGAGTTGCAGTCCCTTGTCCTTGCCATCCATACGAGTGGAAAGGCCACCGGCAAGAATACCGCCATCAATTTGCAGTGTCATGAGATCTAAATCTGATAGGAGAGTAGCGATGTGGCACCCAAGAAGAGTGCCACCTATGCAAAGCGTAAACTAGTGGGCTTACAAGTTGCTGTCAACAAAAGCTGTCAACTGAGATTTTGATAGCGCGCCTACCTTCGTTGCATCAACATTACCATTCTTGAATAGCATCAAGGTTGGAATGCCACGAATATTGAATTTAGGTGGGGTTTGCTCATTCTCATCAATATTTAACTTACATATTTTGATCTTGCCAGCATAGTCGTCAGCAATTTCCTCAAGGACAGGGGCGATCATTTTACAAGGGCCGCACCACTCCGCCCAGTAATCGACAAGTACAGGGATGTCAGAATTTAAAACTTCCGTTTCGAAAGTTGCGTCACTTACATTGATGATGTTATCACTCATGTTTTGATTCCAATAAAAGATTTAGAGAAGCCTGAAAGCATTTGATGCGTTACAATACAGCTATCTCTTAAGAAATGAAAAATCGTAACGAGTAATATATAGCCTTATCAGAGGATTTCAAGGACGTGTTAACTCACAATGATACGAAAGCAGAGCCAAATAGCTGCTCAGACCACATTGCAGCGATAGATTTGGGCTCAAACAGTTTTCACATGGTTGTCGCAAAAATTTCTCATGGCGAGATTAGAGTCGTTGATAAGTTTGGTGAAAAGGTCCAGCTAGCGGCAGGTCTCGACGAAAATGGAGAAATAACTCCAGAAGCCCATATCAGGGCAATTGAGTGCTTGAAGCGCTTCTCCCAGCGGATCAAGAGCTTTGACTCTGCATCTGTGCAGATCGTGGGTACAAATGCTTTAAGAGCAGCCAAAAAGAAAACTGACTTTCTGCGTGATGCCGAGCGTGTAACAGGTCACCCAATAGAAATAATTTCTGGCAGAGAAGAAGCGCGTCTAATTTATCTTGGTGTTGCTCATACCCTGGCTGATGATAAAGGCAATCGCCTGGTTATCGATATCGGTGGTGGTAGCACCGAATTGATAATTGGTGAACGCTTTGAGGCAAAAGCCTTAGAAAGTATGCATATGGGCTGCGTTTCTTTCAGAGAAAAATATTTTCCTGGTGGTGAGCTAACTGAGCAAGGATTTAATAAAGCAATCAAGCACGCATCCAGAGAATTATTCAGCATAAAGGAACAATATAAGTCGCTTGGATGGCAGCATACAGTGGGTGCTTCGGGTTCAATTAAGGCTATTCTAAATGCTTTGCGTCATCTTGGTTTAGCTGAAGAAACGATTACATTAAAAGCTTTGAAAGAACTAAAAGGCCTGATGATTACTCTCGGACATTGTGAGGACTTAGTTAAACTAGGTGTGAAATCTGAGCGTGCATCGATCTTTGCAGCCGGCTTTTCCATACTCTACTCATGCTTTAAGGTACTGGGCATCAAAGAAATGGAGTTCACATCGGGCGCGCTTAGGGAAGGTTTGCTGTATGACATACTAGGCCGGATTCAGCATGAGGATGTCAGAGAACGTTCACTTCAATCGATGCAGGCTCGCTATGCTATTGATGTTGAACACGCTGAAAGAGTAGAGAAAACAGCGCTTCATGCATACAAGCAAATTGCTTCGTATTGGGATATAGCCTTACCGCAATGTGAAAATCTACTACGTTGGGCAAGCCGGGTTTTTGAGGTTGGGCACTCTATTGCTCATGCACAATACCACCGGCATGGTGCTTATCTCGTTTATCACTCTGACCTACCAGGTTTCTCGAGATTAACTCAGCTGCACCTTTCTGTGATAGTACGTACTCACAGACGGAAATTTAGTGATGAGCCTTTTATTGGAATGAGTAAACAGGAAACGCAAACACTGAAGCGCCTGTGCACAATATTCAGACTGGCGGTTGCGCTGACAGCAGAACGTAATCAAGCTGAAACGGATTTCACCCTAAGGGCTCAGGACGAGTGCTTATCCCTTAGTATGGGGAAAGGCTGGTTTGAGGCAAATCCCTTAAATACGTCGATCTTGGAGTTAGAGCAAGACTTGTTACGTAAGCAGGGCTTTCTTCTACTGCTAGCTAAAGATTGACGACTTTCCAACTACACGAGATTCTTAATGATTGTTTTAGGTATTGAGTCATCTTGCGATGAGACCGGTGTTGCTTTATATCATAGTGAGAAAGGTTTGCTTGCACACCAGTTATATTCCCAAGTAGAGATGCATGCGGACTATGGTGGTGTTGTCCCGGAATTAGCTTCTAGAGATCATGTAAGAAAAACCATTCCTTTAATAGACGCTATTCTCAAAGAAGCTGGGCTAGAGAAGGGCGATATTGATGCGATTGCCTATACTGCAGGGCCGGGATTAGTAGGAGCGCTGATGGTCGGTGCTTCCATTGCGAATGCCTTAGCGATGGCGCTTGATATCCCCATTATCGGTGTACACCACATGGAAGGACACTTACTGGCGCCGATGCTAGAAGATAGTCCACCGGAATTCCCCTTTATTGGTTTACTTGTATCGGGTGGCCATACTCAATTGGTTTCAGTGCAGTCTATTGGTGAATATGAAATTCTGGGTGAGTCATTAGATGATGCGGCAGGTGAAGCCTTTGATAAAGCGGCGAAAATGTTAGGGCTCGATTACCCGGGAGGTCCCCGAATTGCGAAACTGGCTGAATATGCCCGAACAGAGCTTGGTGGAACACCTTATCGATTTCCCCGTCCAATGACAGATCGGCCAGGACTGGATTTTAGTTTTAGTGGCCTGAAAACTTTTACCTTGAACACGGTAAATGATGTCCGTGCTAAGAAAGAGTTGGATAAAGATGATCAGGCAAGGATCGCGCTAGCATTTGAAGAGGCAGTTGTTGATACGCTTAGAATTAAATGTAAACGAGCCCTTGAACAAACAGGGATGAAAACGCTCGTTATTGCAGGCGGTGTGAGTGCCAATACGCATCTCCGACAGACTCTGGAGCCAATGGTAAAAAAACTGGGTGCCAGGGTTTCTTATGCTCGTCCGGAGTTTTGTACGGATAATGGTGCAATGATCGCTTATGCCGGCTATCAGCGCTTGCAGGCAGGCCAGGGCTCAAATCATGAGTTTGCAGTACAAGCACGTTGGCCACTAGATACGCTGCCTGCACTAGGCTAGATTTTAATCCTGACAATAGGTTAATTTGATGGCTCAAGATTACTCTGAGGTATTAATTGAAAAGCTCGAAATTGACGCCTCAATAGGTGTGTTCGAATGGGAAAAGCAGATCAAGCAAACATTGTTGTTTGACCTTGCTCTAGTGTGTGACTTTTCAGCCGCAGCAGAATCAGATGCCATAGAAGATGCTATTGATTATGTGGCGGTTTGCCAGGAGATTGAGCGCATTACCTTAGCCAAACACCATCAGTTATTGGAGTATCTAGCAGACAAAATAGCCGCATCGCTATTTAATAGCTTTGCAATTAGCGCGATAGAACTAAAAATAAGTAAGCCTGGCGCAGTTCCAAACACAAGATCAGTTGGCGTTAGAGTGAAGCGAACACGAGAGCAGCATAGCCATGCCTAAGGTATTCTTGAATCTGGGCTCAAATGTTGAACGTGATCAGAACTTTCGCTCGGGCCTGAGCAGCCTGAAACGGACCTTTGGTGACTTATCTTTGTCTTCAATTTATGAAAGTGAGCCGGTTGGTTTTGACGGTGCGTGTTTCTATAACATGGCGGTATCAATCGAAACAGAGCTAAGCTTGCCCAAGGTTATAAAGGCATTAAAAACAATTGAAGATAGCCACGGCCGCCTGCGCGGAGATAAACACTTTGCACCAAGAACGCTAGATATTGATGTGGTCAGTTACGGGCAACTGACAGGTTTTCATGATGGAGTTGAGCTCCCGAGGCCGGAGCTATACTACAATGGCTTTGTTCTATGGCCGATGGCTGAGTTAGCACCGGATGATATCGATAGCAAAACTGGCTTAAGCTACCAAGTCTTATGGCAGCTTAAGCAAGTAGAAATCGAAGCGAAGCAAAAGGTATGGCGAATTGATCCAAGTTCAGTTGCTGCTATTCTCAAGCCTTAAGCTTATTTGTTTTCATGAAATCGGTGGTATTCAGCGATTAAACCGGCAGTAGAAGAATCTGCAGCAATGTTGGAATCAGCGTCTTCCAGTTGTTTGAGTACTTCGTTACCTAGCTTTTTACCTAACTCTACTCCCCACTGATCAAAAGAATTAAGCTCCCATATTACACCCTGAACGAAAACTTTATGTTCGTAGGCGGCAATTAGGGCACCGACGCTCTTTGGCAGCGTTTTCTCAATAAGAAAGGTATTACTGGGTTGATTACCTTTGTGCTCCATATGCTTGGCTATGAGTTTGGCTTTGGGTTCGTCGTAACCCCTATTTAATAATTCTTGAAAAGCCTGCCTTTCACTACGCCCCTGCATCAAGGCTTGAGTTTGGCTCAGGCAGTTAGCCAATAACATCTTATGATGAGAGCCTGATGGGTGATGCGTATCAAGCGTAGCAATGAAGTCACATGGGATTAGTTTAGTGCCCTGATGCAATAACTGGTGGAAAGCATGTTGGCCGTTAGTTCCAGTACCCCCCCATATTATAGGGCCTGTATGGTAAGTAAGAGCTTTACCTTTTGTAGATACGTGTTTGCCGTTACTCTCCATATCTAATTGCTGGAGGTGATCAGGAAGAAAGCTCAGATACTGATCATAAGGCATTACGGCATGTGAGTCGGCGCCAAAGAAACTGTGGTACCAAATGCCTAGCATTGCCATCAGGCTTGGCATATTCTGCTCAAAGGGAGCTGAGATAAAATGCTCATCCATTTCGTGTGCGCCTTGTAGCAAGGCTTCGAAGTGCTCATTGCCAATCATAAATGCGATTGGAAGACCAATTGCAGACCAGAGTGAATAGCGCCCTCCTACCCAGTCCCACATAGGGAAGATATTTTCTTCCTTAACTCCAAAGGCTATCGCAGCTTCGATATTACTGCTCACAGCATAGAGATGCATGCCAAGGTCTTCTTGAAGCATTCCGTGCTCTAGTAGAAAGTTCTTTACAGTTTGAGCATTTGTAAGTGTTTCCTGTGTACCGAAGGACTTAGACTGAATCAGGAAAATGGTGGATTCAGGTACGATCTGAGAGAGCACTTGGTGGCTATCGCTACTGTCTACGTTAGCAATATAGTGACAACTCAGGCCTTCTTTGGCGATGGGTGATAGTGCTTCGGTAACTGTTTTGGGGCCTAGATAAGAGCCCCCAATGCCGATACTAACGAGAGTATCAATGGGTTTTCCGGTGTAACCAAGAACTTCCTGTTGGTGTATTTTATCAACGAATTCTTGAATTTGAATTCGACATTCAAGGATTTCATCCAATATATCTTGGCTAGGCGAATAGCTAGTAGTTTGAGTCAGGCTAGACTTTGGAAGTCGTAAGGCCGTATGTAAGACGCCTCTGTCCTCTGTGTTGTTCAGTAAGTCTCCATTCTCTCCTGTGCCACAAAACAAGGCCTTAACCTTTGCTTCAAGCCCTGCTTCAGCAGTGAGCTGAGATAAGAGCGAAATCGTTTCCTCGGTGACACGGTTTTTTGAATAATCATAAAAGACATGTGGTGCCTGAAAGGAGTAGCGATCAAAGCGCTTAGGATCACCTTCAAATAGGTCTTTTACATGAAGCTTAGTAATGAATTTGGCATGATCCTTTAATGCTTGGTAACTAGGTAATACATCCAATGTCATAGTGTTACTCAATATCGATGGTTAAAGATTCACCGTTATATTATCAATTAAACGGGTTGAGCCCAAATACGCGGCTAATAAAATTACGAAAGCTGTATCTGTTTCTTGTGAAGGAGCAAGTGTTGTGGGCTTGGCTATATTGAAGTAATCGGGTTTAAAGCCATTTTTAACCAAGTGTGATTTGGCGTCCTCGCATAATGCAGTGATATCCCGTTCGCCAGCCTGAAGCTGCGCAGCACAATGTTGCAATAGCTGGTAAATCTTAGCGGCAGTTTGCTTTTCTTGCTGGCTAAGGTAACCATTGCGAGAGCTGCGGGCTAGACCTGACTCTTCCCGAGATGTTGGGACGCCAATGATAGAAACAGGCATACAAAGGTCGGAAACCATCTTGCGAATAATCGCTAATTGTTGGAAGTCTTTTTCACCAAATACTGCAATATCTGGTTGCACCATATTAAATAGCTTGGTGACGACGGTGGCGACACCAATGAAGTGACCGGAACGACTGGCGCCGCAGTGATAATCTCCGAGAGCAGGCACATCCACTCTGGTTTCTTCAGCTAAGCCGTTTGGATAGATCTCGCTAACAGGTGGTGCGAACAAGACATCACAATATCTACTACGTAAGTGCTTACTATCATCTTCAAGTGTTCTAGGGTAGGCATCAAGATCCTCGTTCTCACCAAACTGCATAGGATTTACAAAGATACTGCTGACAACTAAGTCTGCTTCTTGGCGGGCACGATCGATAAGACTGAGATGGCCTTCATGAAGATTGCCCATAGTGGGTACAAAGCCGATTACTTTACCGGCTTGTCTAGCTTCTTTGATAACTTTTCGTAGTGCAATAATACTGTTAACGGTGATCATGCTTGAGTCTCGTTTAGCCTGCAAAACTATAATCGGCAGAAGGGAATTCGCCGGACTTAACCGCTTGGTCGTAGTGCTCGAAGGCCTGTTGCACTGAACCGGCGCCTTGCATGAAGTTTTTTACGAACTTAGGCTTATGTCCGGAAGTAATTCCAAGGAGATCATGCATCACCAAGACCTGACCATCGGTAACATTCCCCGCACCAATTCCGATGACAGGGACACTAACTTTCTTGGTAATGAGCTCAGCGAGTGAGGTGGGTACGCACTCAAGTAAGATCATATCGGCACCGGCCTCTTCAAGGGCGCGCGCAGTATTAATCATGGCGTTAGCTTTTTCAGCTTCCTTGCCTTGAACGCGATAGCCGCCTAACTTATTGACAGACTGAGGCGTTAAACCCAAATGTGCACAAACAGGAATGCCTCGATCACTTAAGGCTTCAATATACTCTGCAAGCCACTCGCCGCCTTCTAGCTTGATAATATGGGCACCTGCTTGCATCAACTGTCCACCATAGTTCAAGGTATCGTGAGGGCTATTCAGGGTATTAAAAGGCATATCGGCCATAATTAAGGGAGACTGAGCGCCTCTGCTAACACATTGAGTGTGATAGACCATGTCATCAATACTAACAGGCAATGTCGAGTCCTGACCTTGTAACACCATGCCTAGAGAGTCGCCGACTAATAAAACGTCGATACCAGCATCCGACGCTAACTTAGCAAAGGTTGCGTCATAGGCTGTGACACAGGAGAATTTTCCATTGGACTCTTTTAGTTTACGAAGGCTCAGGGTTGTCGTTTTCATCATATAATCCTTAGTTTTCACAGTAGTATAAAACCGACTACTGATAATCTATGACAGAGCTTAGCTTGTGCGTAGATTAGCTACTTGTTTCGCGAGACTCAAGTCGGAGTGCCATCTAAACGAAGTAAATTATGCTCGCTGCACGAAGAAAGATGTTGTTCTAGGGTCGATGTATCGGGAAGCGTCCAAGCAGGCGCAATTTCGATTGCTGGTACCAGCACAAAGTCTCGTTCCAGCGCATAAGGGTGAGGAATGCGTAAGTCAGGGTCGTCGCTTGATAGCGTTTCATCGTTATAGAATAGAATATCCAGGTCGATGATTCGCTCCCCCCAATGCCGAGTCTTTATACGCCCGAATTCGGCTTCAAGTGTTTGAGTACACTTTAACAAAGCGAGTGGTTCCAGAGCGGTTTCAAGCCAGATGACTGCATTGACGAAGTCATCTTGATCCTGAGGCCCTTGAGGGCAGCTACTGTATAGTGATGATGATGACATTAGCTTTAGTTCAGGATGCCGGGATAGGGCTTCTATCGCCTTTATTACTTGAAGACGAGGACTTTCCAGGTTGCTACCAATACCGATGAGTACTTGATTTAGTTTCATGACTAGCTTTTTCTTCTCGCCGAACAGTTCCTGCTGACTTATACCTGCAGCATTATGATCGCTTTGGACGTCGTGATTGTCGGGTCTTTCGGCGGTCAGCACCAGGTGTCTCACGCTTTTTTCGATGATTAGCTTTGTTATAAACAGCAGAAGGGTGCTTGATTTGGAATTCAGTCCACCACTTAGCGAGTTCGCCGACAGGTTCACCAGCTTGCTCCCGTAACAACAAAAAGTCATAGGCAGCCCTGAATCGTTGCTGTTCAGCGAGGTGGAAAGGCCGCTTGCCGTGAGTCTTAGTGAGTCTGATTTGGTATTCCCATATTTCCTTCATCATTAAGGTGAAGCGCTTGGGTATAGATATATGAGGTAGTTGGCTTTGAAGTGTAAGTTGCCCTGCTTGTTGTAATGCAGGAAATTCGGGAACGCCTTCTTCAATAAGTTGTGACCACAGTCTATCGACTTCAGGCCATAGAAGAGTTGCATACAGAAATGCTGGTGTGACGGGTTTTTCTTGATGAATTCGTTGATCAGTATTTGTTAAGCCTGCCTCGAGCATTTTCTTATAGATAGCACTCTTATCACTGTTTTCCAAGGTATGAGCAATAGCTGGGAACAAGGGCTTAAATAGCCCATAGTCGACTAAGAGGTGAAAAATTTTCAATCCATAGCCAGAGAGAAACAGTTTTAGAATCTCATCGAACAAACGTGCTGCTGCAACGTTGGACAATAGCTGACCGTGCTCTCGTATGGCACCGCTGGTCTCTTCTTCGATATCAAAGTCTAGTTTAGCCGCGAAACGCAAAGCTCTGATCATCCGAACCGGATCTTCCCTATAGCGTGTTTCCGGGTCGCCAATAATGTTGATCAGACCCTGCTTAATATCGTCCAGGCTATCGACATAGTCGTAAATACAAAAGTCTTTAGGGCTGTAATAGAGAGCGTTTATCGTAAAGTCTCTTCGCACAGCATCTTCATCGATACTGCCATATTCATTGTCTCTAAGCAGCATGCCATGCTCTGATTGTTTTTCGTCCTGTTGGTTTACGCTTCCACGGAAGGTAGCAACCTCGATAATCTCGCGGCCAAACAGGATATGGACGAGCTTAAAGCGACGACCAATTAAACGTGAATTCTTAAAAAGAGCATGTACCTCCTCAGGGTGTGCATTGGTCGCAATATCAAAATCTTTAGGATTTTGGCCGAGCAAAATATCCCTGACACCACCACCAACCAGATACGCCTCATAGCCGCTATTATGTAAGCGATGCATAACCTTTAACGCCGATGGGCTAATTTGGCTACGAGAAACGGGATGTTGGTCGCGAGGTATAATGGAAGGAGACAGTCTGGACATGTTTAAACAATCATTGTTGTGGGTTACGAAGTACTAAGACCTTGAGGGGCTCTATCAGCCTTACGTTTTATGAAGCCATACTTTACCATAGACCAAGGCCAAGAGTTTATCTAAAGAGAAAACTGTACCAGAAAAAGTAGCAACACAAGTAATAATAAGAAAAGAGAGGGGGAATGACTTTGCATGAAAAGATCAAACGCTCTCCGTGATTGACCTTTTCATGCTTAAAAGAGCAGACTCTAAATTTTTTGTTGTTGTGAATCCATGTCTGTGCTTTAGGGCAAAAGCTCACACCTTTGCATGTAAACAGAGCAATTTGAATACTCAGAGCGGTAGCTAAAATAAAGTTATCCGGTTTAGGACTAGTGCCACTTTATGTGTTCTTATTAGTCAGAAACAATAACTCAATTCATTTTTTCGGCCGCTAAAAAGCTAGGCATTCAAAATATTCAGTTTACCCCGCATTTATTATTTTTATCGCTGCGGTTTCTACAATAGAAGCTAACTACTATTTTTATTTTTATTTGTATAACTAATATTGGTTATTTTTATTTTTATGCTAGTAAG
>NZ_LWFZ01000428.1:0-1163 GCF_001635225.1 Oleiphilus sp. HI0086 | reverse complement strand
CTGCGACGGTTGAATTGGCGACTCCACCATTACCGTCCGAAACTTCGTAGGTGATTGAATCTTCTCCTACGAAATTAGCGCTAGGCGTATATGAGATAGTTCCATCACCATTGATAGCTACGACACCGCTAATCGCCGCAGCAGCCACAACAGATAAACTATCACCATCAATATCTCTATCGTTCACAAGAACATCGATAACAACTGCCGTATCTTCATCAGTAACAGCTGTATCAGATATTGATACCGGCGCATCATTTTCAGGATTGACCGTGACGGATACCGATGAGGTCGCCGTGCCACCGTTACCGTCTGAGACCTCATAGCTAATGCTATCAAGACCATTAAAGTCTGAATTTGGCGCATAACTTAGTGTGCCATCGCCATTTATCGCAACTGCACCGTTTGACGCTGATGCTGAGCTAATGCTCAAACTATCTCCGTCGATATCGCCATCATTCGCTAACACATCAATGGTGACAGAAGCATCTTCCTGCGTTACAGCGGTATCGACTACAGCAACTGGTACATCATTTTCGGGGTTAACCGTGACGGATACCGACGAGGCCCCCGTGCCACCGTTACCGTCTGAGATTTCATAGCTAATGCTATCTAAGCCGTTGAAATCTGCATTAGGTGTATAGTTCAGTGTGCCATCGCCATTAATCACAACAGCACCATTTGACGCTGATGCAGAGCTAATGCTCAAACTATCTCCGTCGATATCACCATCATTCGCTAACACATTAATGGTGACAGACGTATCCTCCTGTGTTGCTGCCGCATCTGCAACAGCAACAGGCGCATCATTTTCAGGGTTCACTGTGACAGAGACTGACGAGGTCATGGTGCCACCGTTACCGTCTGAGATTTCATAGCTGATGCTATCTAAACCATTGAAATCTGCATTAGGCGAGTAGCTCAGCGTTCCATCGCCATTAATTACAACAGCACCACTTACCGCTGATGCAGAGCTAACGCTCAAACTATCACCATCGATATCGCTGTCATTCGCTAACACATCAATCGTGACTGACGTATCTTCCTGCGTTGCAGCCGTATCGAATACAGCAACAGGCGCATCGTTTTCGGGGTTAACCGTGACGAATACCGATGAGGTCGCCGTGCTACCGTTACCATCTGAGACTTCATAGCTGATGCTA
>NZ_LWFZ01000427.1:0-299 GCF_001635225.1 Oleiphilus sp. HI0086 | reverse complement strand
CACTGATCACTCAGCTTATAGTCTCCTCCGATAATCCAGCTTAAACTGAAGTTCGTTTTAAATAAATGTGACTCGGCCACGAATGGGCTGGGTTGAACCGCTGATTCCGCGTTAGAAATAGCACTTTCCGAGACGGTTCTAATAACTTCATGACGCGTTACATCTGCTCGGTAGTAAGATAGTCCAAGTAGTGCGTAAGCATTAAAATAATCTGTAATCTCTTGCTCGGCTCCCATATATGTCGCAATCCAATGATCTAGGTTGACATCCTTTGCTCCTTTAAGCGTGTCTTCTTTGAT
>NZ_LWFZ01000426.1:0-588 GCF_001635225.1 Oleiphilus sp. HI0086 | reverse complement strand
CAAAAGGTGTTTACCACGAGATGCTATATGTGGATTCGGTAAACAGTGCGGGAGGGGAGGCAGTACTGCATGAGGACTTAAATAATCCAGGTTCAGATGTTGTGATTAGAGAAGATGGCGCTTTGAGTGAAGTCCAATTGAAAGCGACTGATAACGTAACCTACGTAAACGAGCATATTGAGAAGTATCCCGATATTGATGTTGTAGCCACAACAGAGGTTGCTGCAAAAATAGATGGCGTTGAAAGCTCGGGCTTTTCCAACGAATCTCTTGAACAAGATGTGACTAGCGGTGTTGAAGAGCTAATCGCAGGTAATGATACGGCCGATGTTGTTGTGAGTAATTTAACCTCTAGTGTCGCTGAAGAAAGTATTGGTCTTGGGCCCATCAGTATATTAACAGGGTTGCTGTTTGGTATTTTCTGAGTCTTTTTGAGAATAATCTAATCGAAATGCATATGCGGAAATAAGTAAACATATGGCATATATAAACAAAGGTTAGCGGAAGGTGGTGCAATAAACTCTACAGTTTTAATGCTGACCGTACCGTTGATCGGTTTAATTAGGTCTTAGAGTGTTGAGCAACAAT
>NZ_LWFZ01000425.1:0-1035 GCF_001635225.1 Oleiphilus sp. HI0086 | reverse complement strand
TCGATGGTCGTGACAACAGCACTGTTCGTCCTATAAAGGTTGAAGTGGGTGTACTGCCGAATACTCATGGTTCAGCTTTGTTTACACGTGGTGAGACTCAGGCGATTGTTACGACAACGCTAGGTACCTCTCGTGATGCACAGATCGTTGACGATTATGCTGGCGAATACAAAGAAAACTTCATGTTGCACTACAACTTCCCTCCTTACTCTGTAGGTGAGTGTGGTCGTATGGGTCCTCCAGGTCGTCGTGAGATCGGTCATGGTAAGTTGGCTAAGCGTGGTCTTCAGGCGCTTATGCCTACCGCTGAGGAATTCCCATACACAATTCGTTGTGTATCTGAAATCACAGAATCTAACGGTTCTAGCTCAATGGCAAGTGTTTGCGGAAGCAGCTTGGCAATGATGGATGCGGGTGTACCTTTAGCTGCGCCAGTTGCGGGTATCGCAATGGGCTTGGTTAAAGAAGGTGATGACTTTGCCGTTCTGACTGATATCTTGGGTGATGAAGATCACTTAGGCGATATGGACTTTAAAGTAGCGGGTACTGACGAAGGTATTACTGCTTTGCAGATGGATATCAAGATCGAAGGTATCAATGAGCAGATCATGGATATCGCACTTAAGCAGGCACACGATGCTCGTATTCATATTCTTGGTGAAATGAACAAGGTAATTGATGCATCTCGCGAGAACTTGTCTGACAAGGCTCCTGCAATGCGTACCATGAGTGTTCACGCTGACAAGATTCGTGACGTTATCGGTAAAGGTGGTGCAACGATCCGTTCTATTACTGAACAGACTGGTGCATCAGTTGATATCGAAGATGACGGTTCTATCAAGGTATTTGGTGAAGACAATGCGAGTGCTCAAGCAGCTATCGATATGATTATGGGTATCACTGCTGAAGCTGAAATTGGTCAGGTTTACGAAGGTAAAGTTGAGCGTATCGTTGATTTCGGTGCATTCGTTAATATCTTGCCTGGTAAAGATGGCTTGGTTCATATTTCTCAAATCTCAAATGAGCGTGTTGAGA
>NZ_LWFZ01000424.1:0-420 GCF_001635225.1 Oleiphilus sp. HI0086 | reverse complement strand
CGGTTAACACCTGCCCTGACCCTGTCGCCACAGCACCGTTGATAGTACCCTCAACATCGACGCCATCAACGCCCGCAGCAATACTCAGACCAAGCTGAGCTACTGTATTAGTATCAACAGCTGTTATCTCTACCGTAGACGCCGCACCATAAACATTTGAATTAATTACCAACTGGTTAGAGCCGTCTAGACTAACCGTTACTGACTTTCCAGCAGCACTAAGCGTTGAATCTGCATTGATTTTAGATTGAATCTCGGCAGCTAATTGAGTCTGCGTATAGCTACCTGCATCAAGCGTGATTGAACCACTTTCAGTACCATCAATACTAATGGTGAATTCATCATTATTTGCATCAATAGTTGTACTAGCACCTAAACTTACAGCGCCCGATAGCTCTCCTCTTGTCGCAGCAGTCGTTA
>NZ_LWFZ01000423.1:0-431 GCF_001635225.1 Oleiphilus sp. HI0086 | reverse complement strand
GTGTTTCCTGCCCAGTTAAGAGCGGGGCCTGCTGCGATCGTCGGCAGAATATAGGCGAATGATTTGTACGACGGCGTCAATTAAGAATTCACACTCGTCGTCACTCATATTCAGTGCCGGTAGAAGTCGAATCACTTTTTCGGAAGTGACGTTCAATAGTAAGCCTTTTGCCTTGGCTAGTGGAACGAGCTCTAGGCAAGGTTCGGTCAGTTCAATGCCGATCATTAAGCCCCTGCCGCGAATATCAGCAACGTAGTTAGCTGCCAAAAGTTCATTCTCAAGTTCTTTAAGAATGCGTTCTCCGAGAACAGATGCTCTATCACAAAGCTTATGGCTTGTAATTTCATTGATTGTCGCTAGTGCAGCTGCACAGCCAAGAGGGTTTCCGCCGAAGGTAGAACCGTGAGTGCCGGGAGTAAGAACATCGGCTG
>NZ_LWFZ01000422.1:0-265 GCF_001635225.1 Oleiphilus sp. HI0086 | reverse complement strand
CACTGATACGGGCATTTAAGACGTTGAGATTCAGTTGCTCAAGTACCGCAGTTGTTGCAGCAAATAGGTCGTCTTTTGAGCGGACGTAAACCATAATATGGCTGAAACCGTCACCTTGCTTGGTTTGGGTGTCGCGAATGATGATGAGCGGCTCACTTGAGTTGCCATGATTAAGTACTTCAGAGATTTGCCAAACGATGTCGGCGGTTGAGTCTTGAAGGAAGTAGTCGTCTTCAAAGGACTCCAATAAAGCATCAATCTCTGG
>NZ_LWFZ01000421.1:0-19093 GCF_001635225.1 Oleiphilus sp. HI0086 | reverse complement strand
TTAGTGGTGTTTAAAAACAGGCTATTTGAATATGAGTTCAATATATTTTACTTTTTGTGACTATTGGTCATAAAATTTTCTTCCCTTCTAGTGTATGCTATCGATATTAACTCAAGGCCTTAGTTTACTGACGTTTTAAATGGCCATCCTTTATTGATTGATTAGCTTTTAAGTGAGGCATGATGAACCGCTCTTTAGTTTTTTCTATTGTTATGGCAATAGTCGCTACCCTGTGGATTCTATCGGGGAATTTTAAAGATGATGCCGAGCACCAAGGACAGGACGTTATTGCGGAATCATCTCAGCGCGATGAAGGTTTGTTCCGCGTGACCGTAAAGCAGTTTAAGGCACAGGAGCTCACACAGCGTATCGACTTGCAAGGTGAAATAGATGCCGATAGAAATGTTGATATTCGTGCTGAGACCGAAGGAGCTATTGCTAAATTGATCGCCAAGAAAGGTGATCGAATGACAGCCGGTCAACGTGTGCTCAATTTGGCGATGAATGATAGGCAGGCTCGCTTGGCAAGGGCTAAAGCGGATCTTAAGGTTGCAAGGGCCGAGTTGAAATCAAGCTTAAGTCTGAAGGAAAAGAATCTCTTATCCGAAAATCAGCTGCAACAAAATCAGGCGAATGTAATGGCGGCTGAAGCCGCGGTTAAAGAGGTTGAGCTGGAAATCGAACACACCCATATACTTAGCCCTTTTGCGGGTGTTTTAAATGACTTACACGTTGAGCAGGGTGACTACGTTGCTCCAGGCACTGTGTTGGCAACAATTGTCGACGATCAGGCGCTTATCATTAGTGCTGATGTTCCTCAGCAGCACGTTGCCAAATTAGCTTTGGGGCAAGTGGTTGAGGCAAAGTTACTCAATGGTACTGAGCTAAAGGGCAAGATCACTTATATATCGAGCATTGCTGATTTGGCGACACGCGCTTTCAGAATAGAGGCCTTGGCGCAGAATTCGTCTCAAGTAAAACGCTTTGGCCAAAGCGCTCGCGTTAGTATTTTGCTTGGCCAGCAAAAAGCCCACAAACTTTCTCCTTCATTATTAAGCCTTGATAGTCAGGGTGAACTGCAAATTAAAGGACTCGATGTTGAGGGGCGGGTAAAAGCATATCCGGTTGAACTCTTACGCAGCGAGAATGATGGTGTTTGGCTAGGCGGTTTACCCGAGGTGCTTGAGCTTATTACCGTCGGGCAAGGTTTTGTTTCGGTTGGTGAAAAGGTCAGCCCTGTTCGAGTTTCGGCAGAAGATAAGGCGTCAGGAGTAGATTCTTAATGAAAGAGTACTTTGGTACGGCACCAAAAACGCCAATCGACTGGGCGATAGAGCGTCGCCGTGCTGTGCTGTTGGTCTTGGTATTTTTACTAATATCCGGGATTTTTGCTTATCAGAGTATCCCAAAAGAGTCTGAGCCGGATATTGCCATTCCTATTGTTTACGTATCGATGTCGCATGAGGGTATTTCACCTGAAGATGCCGAGCGCCTACTTATTCGGCCAATGGAGAAAGAGCTTAAGTCGATAGAGGGTGTCAAAGAGATGAGCTCCGTTGCCTCCGAAGGGCATGCATCGGTGACGCTTGAATTTGATGCCGGTTTTGACAGTGATACGGCCTTGGATGACGTCCGTGAAAAGGTTGACCGTGCCAAATCAAAGCTACCTGCGAGTAGTGATGAACCTGAAGTTAATGAAGTAAACGTCGCTCTGTTTCCAGTTTTCAGCATGAGCTTGGCAGGCCCTATTCCTGAGCGGCAGTTATTGGCTATTGTGAGAGATCTAAGAGATGACTTGGAGGCGCTTCCTGGGGTGCTGGAAGTCGATATTGGCGGCGAGCGCGATGAAGTATTGGAAATTATTGTTGACCCGCTGGTACTGGAAACATACCAGATAAACTTTGAGACCGTGTTGAGCATTGTTAATCGTAATAACCAGTTGGTTGCTGCTGGCGCCATAGATAGTGGTTATGGTCGTCATGTCATTAAAGTGCCGGGTGTTATTGAGGATCTGGAAGATATTATGGCCCTGCCGATCAAAGTGGTTGGTGATAGGGTGGTGAGTTTTAGGGATGTTGCGACGGTAAGGCGCTCCTTTAAAGACCCGACAGGGTTTGCTCGTGTAAACGGGGAGTCTGCTTTGTCTTTAGAAGTTAAAAAGCGTGTCGGTTCAAACATTATCGAAGTGATTGAAAGCGTTAAGGCTATTGTTAAAGAAAAACGTCAATTTTGGCCTGCTGCGGTCAAGGAAACGTTTATTCTCGACAAGTCGGGCGAAATCAGAGATATGCTCCAAGATCTGCAAAACAACGTGTCGAGCGCGATTATTATGGTCATGATCGTCATTGTTGGAGCTTTGGGCTTACGTTCTTCATTCTTGGTGGGCATAGCTATTCCAGCATCCTTCCTTAGCAGTATTATGATTATTAATATGATGGGTTTGACCTTGAATATTGTGGTGCTGTTTAGCTTGATTCTGGTTGTCGGGATGTTGGTAGATGGAGCCATTGTTGTTGCCGAGTTAGCCTCACGAAATCAAAGTAAAGGGATGTCGGCAGCGAAAGCTTACGCAAGTGCATCAAAGCGGATGTCATGGCCGATCATCGCATCGACCGCGACAACGCTGGCTGTTTTTCTTCCCTTGATTGCTTGGCCGGGTGTTGTCGGCGAATTCATGAAGTTCTTACCCATTACGGTGATGATTTGTTTGATGGCATCGCTTGTTATGGCTCTGGTATTTTTGCCCGTTTTAGGCTCATGGTTAGGAGGGCAAACTAAGGCTAAAGGGAAGTTAGTAGACGAGTATGAACGTGATGGAGGTCATCCGCATACAATAAGCTCATTGAATGAAGAAGCCGGTGTGATGAAACGGGCCTATGTTTCAAGCTTGAGTGCCTTGCTGAAGAGACCGGGCTTAACATTTATCGGTGCACTGGGCGTCATAGTCTTCAGTTATGTCGCCTATGGGGCTTTCGGAAAGGGTGTAGAGTTCTTTCCAGATGTCGAACCGGATAGCGCGCAGGTTCTTATTCACGCTAGAGGTGACTTATCGATACATGAAAAAGATGCCTTGTTAAAACAGGTTGAACGTCGGTTTTTAAGTCTGATTGAAGGCAAAAACGAGCTTGAATCAATTTATGCCCGTTCTTTCAATCAAGCTCAGAATGCAATGGCCGAGGATGTGATCGGTTCAATTCAGTTTCAATTTGTTGATTGGGATAAGCGGCGTGTAGCGTCAGAAATTCTCACAGAAATGGAGGCGATGACCGCTGATATTTCAGGTGTAAAGTTGGAGTTTCGCAAAGCAGAGAATGGCCCTTCTGGCGGTAAACCGATCAAGTTGCAGGTTAGTGCAATCTACCCTGAGCACACTGAGCAAGCGGTTGAGCTTATCCTCTCAAAGATGGAAGCCCTCGAAGGTTTTAAAGATATTGAGGATGATCGAGCGCTACCGGGTATCGAATGGCGACTAGATGTAGATAGAGAGGCCGCAGCACGTTTTGGTGCCGATATCGCTTTGATCGGTAGCGCCATTCAAATGATTACGAACGGCTATCGCGTTGCCGACTTTAGACCGGACGATACGATAGAGGAAGTCGATATTAGTATTCGCTTCCCTGAACAGTTCAGAAACCTCAATCAGTTTGATAATTTCAGAATCCAAACCTCAAAAGGCATGGTGCCCATTAGTAACTTTGTGTCGCTGAATCCTGCGCCGAAGAATGGCACGATAAAACGGGTTGACGGTAAACGGGCTATTACGATTCAGTCAGATGTTCTTGAAGGACTGCTACCTAGCGAGCGCCTACAAGCTCTGCAAGCTGAGTTCGATCTGTCAGAATTTAAGCCAGATGTACGCATCGCCGTAAAAGGGGAAGAACAGGATCAGAAGGAAACAGCAGAATTCCTCGGTACGGCTTTTATGACGGCAATCTTTCTAATGCTTTTGATTCTCGTCATACAGTTCAACAGCTTTTATCAGAGTATTTTAGTATTGAGTGCGATTGTCTTTTCAACCGCGGGGGTTTTACTGGGCCTGCTGATCACAGCTCAGCCTTTCGGTATCGTGATGGTCGGCTTGGGTATCATTGCCTTGGCAGGTATCGTTGTGAACAATAATATTGTATTGATTGATACCTATAACTCGTATATCAACAATGGAGTTAGCCCTTATCAGGCGGCTTTGATGACGGGTGAGATTCGTATGCGACCCGTGTTATTGACTGCAGGAACCACTGTTCTTGGTTTGATACCGATGGTCTTATCGATGAATATCGACTTTATCAATCGCGACGTAGCTTTTGGTGCACCTTCTACACAGTGGTGGACTCAGTTATCTAGTGCCATTGCTGGTGGATTGGCGTTTGCCACAGTCCTCACCTTGTTTCTAACACCGGCTTTACTGGTACTTGGTGCTAATACTCGCCAATGGATATCAAGCAAACAAAACGGTTCCTAATTGGTGTTTCTATTCAAGTGTCACCGAGCTAATGCTGGTTTTAACCTTTTCGCCTGTTTTTAAGTGATAAACAACTTTGGCAGGATAGTAGGGGCTGCGTTTTTGCGCCGGAATCGTTTCGTTAATTGACCATTCTTCAATCTTAATTACTTTTCCATTTGCGTCAATTAGCTGCGTGCGCAACTGTAGAGCGCCAATGTTCAGTGGACTATGGTTTTCTATTGTCACCAATAAAGGCCCTTTAGGGTCTTGAACATGCTTGGCCTTTAAGTATTTTTCCGGTGTTTGCTTAATTTCGATTAGGGCCAGTTTTAGTTTTGCCTGTTGACCTATATCGCCTTGCGCCTGGGCTGCTTGTGCATAGTACTTAAGTGCTTGTTCCTGATTCTGAGACTCGCTGTATAGCTCTCCTAATTGTAGGGCAGCAATACTTGTTGGTAGTAAACGCATGCTATAGCGATAATCATCAATGGCATAGCTAGATTGGCCTAGAGCGGCATAGCTTTGAGCACGCTTTAAGTAATAAGAAAATTGATTTGGGTTGAGCTCTGTGGCGCGCATATGGGCCGCAAGTGCAGAATCTTTATTTCCCTTAGCGGCCAATGCATCGCCTTTTATGGCGCTAAATAGTGCTTCTTTAGGTTCTATATTACTTGCTTTAGAAATAAGGCTAAGCGCCAGGTCGTAATCTTTTTGTGCCAGGGCGGCATTCGCCTGGTCTGCCAGGTCGTAAGCTTCTTGTTTACTCTTGAGGTAGGCGATGGCTTGTTGATACGCCTCTTTACCCGAGAAGGCGTCTTTGACAGGGTTTGAGGCAGCGTATTTGATATTTGCTTCTACCCGTTCTTGAGAGGGCGGGTGTGAAGCAAATAAACCGTCAAGCCATGAACTTTTTTGCTGCTTTGATAGTGAGACAAAAACCTTTTGAAGTTCAACAGCGCCCTGCAGGTTGTAGCCAGCCTTAGCCATATATTTCATGCCGTAGTGGTCTGATTCCAGCTCGTGGTCGCGTCCATATTTGGCAGTGGTTAACCTTGCCCCTAAGTTCGCACCGCCAATAATTAAGTCTCGATAGTCATTATTCGCCAAGCCTAAACCCAGGCCCGCCATGCCGACTTGAACCAGTAAATTATCACGCTGACGCTGGGCGCCGTGTCTGGCAGCAGCGTGAACAATTTCATGACTAAGCACTGCAGCTAGTTGAGCTTCACTTTCCAGCTTTAAGAGCAGGCCACGATTAATAGCAATCTTGCCTGATGGCAGGGCCCAAGCATTAGGGACTGAGTTATTGAGAACGACAAACTCATAGGGAAGTTTTGGGACATCACTAAGGGCGGCGAGCCTCATACCAACCGTGCTGACATATTCACTAAGCTTCGGATCAAGGTTGTAGGCGCCACCTTGTGATTGCTGTGCTGGTTGGTATTGTTGCTGGCCTATTTTAACGTCTTCAGAAAAAGAGCTGAACATTAGCTGCTTTTCTCCGGTTACCGGGTTTACAGAGCAAGCGCTACAGAGCAAGGTTAGGCAGAGTAGAAGATAAGTAAAAATGGGGCGCATAAGACAATACCGGGTTCTAGTTAACAGTAAGTCAATTTTGCGCTAATGGATTCACTCTTTTCAATAGCAAATGAGTAATTACTATTGTTATAAATAGGATGCTAGGTGGAAATCTCCTGATTAATTACATTTCTTAAAAAGTGTGACATTGGTTATACTTCGGCGCTTCAAATATGTTAGCTGATAAGGAGCTGACATTTTATGCTTAACTAGAATAAGCGTTCCCAGCTAAATTATGTAACGCTGATTGTGAGAGAATGAATGAGAGACGAAACCATGTTGTTTACCCAAGTCGAAAGCTTTGTAAGCGTATTGGCTCAGTGCCAGGAGTTGGGTATTAAGGTTGTTTCTGCAAGAGAAAACGAGCTGATACTAGAATTGCCTTACAGCGAGAAGATTATCGGTAACCCAGATTCAGGGGTTATTCATGGTGGTGCGATTACCACCTTGATGGATACGACCGCAGGTGCCGGTGTGCTATGTGCAATGCCGGAGTTTGAACTCTGCCCAACACTAGATTTGCGTGTTGACTATATGCGCCAGGCAAAACCGGGGCAGTCAGTATTCGCGAGAGCAAGCTGCTACCGTTCAACCAACAATATCTTGTTTATGAAGTGTGAGGCTTATCAGATTGACCGGACTGTGGCGCATTGTGTCGCAACCTTTATGCGTATGGGCGAGAAGGGCATTCCTTCCTTAGATGTGATGACGAAAGATATTCCTGTTTATCAATCAAAGAATATTGGCAAGGTTTCTCTGCCCGAAGATTTTAAAGATTCGGTGATACAAGCGCGCGACAAGAGCGACTACAAGATACTGACCTCAGCTATTCCTTATGCGCAATTGATTGGCATTGAATGCCTGGATGATAGAGGAGAGCTAACCTTTAAGTTAAATCAGAAGGAAGGCAATATTGGTAATCCTATTCTTCCCGCAATTCATGGTGGTGTCATTGGTGGCTTTATGGAATTGTCTAGTGCTATGTATTTGCTGGTATCTCAGTCGACTTTGAAATTTCCCAAAATTATTGATTTTTCATTAGATTACTTACGTGCCGGTGCAAACCAGGATACCTATGCCTATTGTAATGTGACCCGCCAGGGTGGCCGCGTTGCTAATGTCGAAGTTCACGCCTGGCAAGAAAGCCGCGATAAGCCAATTGCCTTGGCCAGAGCGCATTTTTTGTTAGAGGATTAGGTTTTTCAAAGGGGTCAGACTCGATTGAAATTCAATCGAGTCTGACCCCTTTGAAATTCAACCTCAATGCCCAGGGTAAGCAGTGGTATCGGTCTTCAATTTAAATATCTGATAAGGGCCTTTTTCTTGAATGTACTGGTCAGGCTTGGCTATCACACTTTGTAGCGCACTAGCAGTAACGTATAACCAGCCATTCGGGCCGAAGCTGAAACCATCAGGCCAGCGAAGCTTCTTGTCTTTGTAAAGTGTTTGTATGGAACCATCAGAGCGCATCTGTATGATAGCCGAATGCTCCAGATCGCTGATGTATAGAGTGTCCTCATCATCGATAGTGATGCCATCGCTCATGGTCTTTTCACCAAAAGCTTCGATTTTAGTTTTCAGCGCTTCTGCACTTAGTGCAGGATTATTCAAATCACTTACCCGTACGCGCCACATCTTCTCGTCGGTAACGGGAGCAAAGTAAAGCCATTCTTCGTTGCGGTCTAGCGCAATAGAGTCAACGCCAGGGCGAATAGCAAAAACACCAAACATCAGCATTTTCACACCTTCGACATGAGGAACATAGTAGTCCGGGTCGACCGAGTCGTGGTCTTCAATAGCAATACGAGCACGCTGTTCTATCACATCATAAACGATGATAGATGGGCTAAGACCTATGATACTTGCATTGGCGATATAGATGCGTGTGCCATCATGACTGACTTGGAAGTCATTCATATGTGAGCCTAGCCCTGCAATATCTGAACTAAAACGATGATGATGCACAACCTCGCGGGACTCAATATCCACGGCAAGGATCTGAGGTGTTTCTTGCCCATGGTCACCATAGTCGAGTAGCCATAAGCGGCCTTGTCTGTCTAAACGCATTGATAGAACAGTACTCAAGTTAAGACCAGCTGGTGACTCGAACTCAAATGGTTTGGCTTCGCCATCAACCAGTTCTGCGATGTTATAGGGTGGAAAACCTTCCGGATGATAAGTGAAAAAGATGCGCTCATTTTTCGAGACTGCGATGTTTCCAGGAGGGTAGGGCAGGTCAGCAACTTTGATAAGCGCTTCAGCCGGGAGCAGGGGCTGGCCACTTCTATCAGGGAAGGCATCGCCGCCGCCGTAGAAACCATCGAGTGCGGCCGCACCGAGGCCAATAATCAAAACAACTGCGAATAATAGTGTGGTAAGGGCTTTTAACATGATTCTCAATTTATCTTTGTAAAGGTAGGTGGAGGGCATTAAACCATAATCTGGCTTTGTGCGCGAAACAGCTCGAAACAAAACACGATAAAAATTACTTGAAATTAAAAATGCCATCCCCACATAAGGTTTCAAGGCTTTTCAGGTCGGTGGTAAGCAAGGCTGCATTGATAATGCAGTCCCTCTCATAAGTTTGAGATAAATTGCTGCCGGAAAGCGACAAATCAATTTTTCTGAACAACGAAAAACGAGAGAAACAAATATATGTCAGCACAAGATAATTTAGAAGCAAAGCAGGAAACCCTTGGCTTTCAAACAGAGGTTAAGCAGCTTCTACATTTGATGATCCATTCCCTTTATTCAAATAAAGAGATCTTCTTACGCGAATTGATTTCAAATGCTTCCGATGCAGAAGATAAGCTGCGTTTTGAAGCGCTATCTAACAACTCTTTGTACGAAGACGATGGTGATCTGAAGATTCGTCTAGAGTTTGATGAAGAAGCCAAGACAGTGACATTAACTGATAACGGTATCGGTATGAATCGTGATGATGTCATTAACCACTTAGGTACGATTGCCAAGTCAGGCACTGCCGAGTTTATGTCTAAGCTAACAGGTGATAGCCAGCAAGATTCTCAGTTGATTGGTCAGTTCGGTGTTGGGTTCTATTCCGCATTTATTGTTGCCAAGAAAGTTGATGTATTCACGCGTAAAGCGGGTACAGATAAAGCGGAAGGTGTTCACTGGAGCTCCGAAGGTGAAGGTGAATTCACCATAGAGAATATCGAGCGTGCCGAGCGTGGTACTTCGATTGTGCTTCACCTGAAAGAGGAAGAGGCTGAGTTTGCTAACGGCTGGAAGCTACGTAGTCTGGTTAAGAAGTATTCTGACCATATCGCCTTCCCGGTTGTGATGAAGTCTGAGCCAATGCCTGCTGAAGAAGGTAAAGAGCCAGAAGAGCCAAAAGACGAGACAGTCAACGAAGCCACAGCGCTTTGGTCTTTGTCTAAGTCTGAAATCAAAGAAGAAGAGTATCAATCTTTCTATAAGCATATTTCTCATGACTTCCAAGAGCCACTAACTTGGTCTCATAACCGTGTTGAAGGTAAATTGGACTACACAAGCTTATTGTATATTCCTTCAAAAGCGCCTTTTGATATGTACAACCGCGATGTACCGAAAGGGCTCAAGTTGTACGTTCAGCGTGTTTTCATCATGGATGAAGCTGAGCAGTTCCTGCCTCTGTACCTACGGTTTGTTAAAGGTATTGTTGATACTCGCGATCTTTCGCTGAACGTCTCTCGTGAAATCTTGCAGAGTGACAAGACCGTTGAAAGTATGAAGACTGCTTTGACCAAGCGTGTTCTTGATATGTTGACCAAGATGGCGAAGAACGATGCTGAAAAGTATCAGTCTTTCTGGGATGAGTTTGGCCAGGTAATCAAGGAAGGCTTGGCTGAAGACTTTGGAAATAAAGAGAAAGTTGCCGGTTTATTACGTTTTGCGTCCACTGAAGGGGATAGCAAGCAGACAGTTTCTCTAGCGCAGTACATTGAACGTATGCAAGAGAGCCAAGACAAGATCTACTATGTTAGCGCTGAGAGCTATGCAGCCGGTATCAGTAGCCCTCACATGGAAATCTTCCGTAAAAAGGGTATTGAAGTGCTTGTGCTGAGTGATCGTGTTGATGGCTGGATGATTTCTTACTTGAGTGACTTTGACGGTAAGCACTTGCAAGACATCACCAAAGGCGAGCTAGATCTAGGTGATATCGAAGACGAAGAAGACAAAAAACAGATCGAAGAAGCGAGCAAAACTTATGAAAGCTTGATCGGCCAGATCAAAGACTTGTTAAGCGACAAGGTTGAAGAAGTTCGTGTTACTAATCGTCTGACTGACTCGCCAGCTTGCTTGGTGGCCGGTGCACACGATATGGACGCACAAATGAAGAAGATCATGGAAGCAGCTGGTCAGGCTGTTCCAGAGACTAAACCAAGCTTCGAAGTGAACCCGGAGCACCCATTGGTTCAGAAGTTGAACGAAGAGCAAAATGATGACCGTTTCAACGACTTGGCCAACGTCTTGTTTGATCAAGCTGCTCTTGCTAGCGGTGAACAACTGAAAGACCCAGGTGCCTTTGTATCTCGCTTGAATAAGCTATTGTTGGACTTATCTAAGTAAGTCTAAGACCTAGCTAAGAAAGGGAGTTTGGTTTTGGCCAAGCTCCCTTTTTTTGTTTCTGCAATAAGACAAATCAATTCTCTTGAATTGCTTGATCAAGTGGAGCTCCTTTAAACGTCTTTGTTTCAACTAGTGATTTATTTAGGGGCTTCTCTTTCTAAAAATATGCTTGTCTAAATGTTAGCGCTGAACTATCTTTCTTTAACGGCTTTGAAAATATACAAAGCACTAAAGAATTCTATCTGTCACTATTGAAGTAGCTATATATAGATTCGTAGCACTTTTGTGATGGGTGTGTCGAAATTTATGTTGACGCTCAATCACCTAAAAAGGGTGAGGGCACCAAGGAAAGGAGAAAGTTGATGAAAAAATTAGGTTTAAGTCTTGCTATTGCAGCTGCACTAGGTTTGAGCGCGTGTGGTGGGTCAAGTGGTGGCTCATCGGGTGGAAGTTCGTCGAGTTCAACGGTAACCGGTACAGCGAGTAAAGGTATTATTGTAGGCGGTCTTGTGAGCGCTTATCTATTTGATAGTTCAGGTTCCCCAGAAACAACAGCAATTGCGACAGCCGTAACCGATTCGGCAGGCGAATATTCCTTAACGATTCCTTCGGAACATGAAGGCAAACCTGTTTTTATCGTAGTTGATGACAATGATGGTGCTGCTTCAATGAAGTGTGATATTGCAGGTGGCTGTGATAACGATGGTGATGGTACTGTAGATGTGGAATTTGGTGCTTCTTTAGATCTGGCAGCTGGTGACTTAAGTTTAAGCGCGGTTTTACCAGAGAGTACAGAAACGGTCTCTGTTAACGTAACGCCACTTACAACGGTTGCTGCGACATTGGCCCAAAGCGTTATCGAAAGCGGCACAGTGTCAGAATTTAACATCCAAGAAGCTGTCAACAATGCCAATTCTCAAGTAGCTGACCGTTTTGGTTTGACTCAGGATATTACTAAGATCCCAGTCGTTGATTTAACTGACCCAGAAGCCGTTGCAGCGCAATTAGCTGACGATGCAGATGTCGTTCAGTATGCAGCGATTAATGCAGCAATTGTGAGTGCTGTTCAAGGTGATGACACCACTAATAGCACCTCAATCAACGAGGCAATTGAAAGCTTTGCAGAGAGCTTTGCTGATTCAGGCTTGAGTGATAATGCTGTGAGTGATGATGTGACTGACTTGGGCGATATTCTAGAGGATGCTCAAGAGGTTATCCAAGAAGTTGAAGACGATATCGTAGCTTTAGGTGAAGAGTTTGCTGATGCGGTTACGGATATTCAAAGCCTAGAAGATGATGTAGCAGCCGATGAAACCTTGGCAGATGAAGCGGTAGCTAGCGACGACGGTGACCAAGGTACGGCCAGTGAGACAGCAAATGCGACTAACTTGGCTCAGGTAAAGGCGTTTGTAGAGGAGCTTCGTGAACTAGGTACTGCAATAGATAGTTCATTAGTTGGCGACGGCGAGGGGCAGGATACGGTTGCTAATATTCTGGATGGCTTTGACCTACAGATGGAAGCCGCAGATCTCGCGAGTTCTGATGATGTCGGTAATGCGGTTGAAGGTATGGCAGAAGCTTTAGGTGCGATGTCTATTGCTTATGAGAATAACTTCGACTTTGAGACTGGCGGTTTGTTAACTCCTTCAGAAGAAAATGAAGCAGAACTTACGTCGCTTCCAGCAGATGTAGTCGTCGAAGGTATTACGGTAAATATCTCACAAAGTGAAGGGGCTATTGTTCTAAGTGTTGATGAAACTGTTGTTATTGAAGACGATAGCGGCATAGCTCAGAACGTGAGTGTCGACATGATGGGTACTGTCGTCGACTTTACGATAGATGATGACTCTACTGAGTATGAAAATTATAACGAATCAACCAACGTTTATACTTGGGGCGATGAAGGTACCGTCTCAGGAAGTCTGGATATCGATGTGACTGGTACGGCATCGGTAGGAACTGTTCTGGTTACTCTAGAGGAAGGTTCAGGTCTAGAAGCTGAAGCCAACCTTTCATATGAAGGCAATGGTACAGAAGGACAGAGTAGCGGTAGCTACGATGACTACCTTAATGCCACCGTGACTGATTTTGATGCGGACTTTAATGTCAGCATTGAACAAACAGAGGCAGGTGAAGGACAAACTGATGGTCCAATGTCATTCTCTGGTATGTTGGGTCTAGACGCATCAATTGGTCGATTCATTGAGGACACAGAAGATACTTGGAACAATACCGAAACTAGTTGGTCTGATTCAGAATCAGAAGATCTAACACTGAGAAGCGCAGTGGTAGGAATTAGTTTGCAGGGTACTTTTGCAAATGATGCGCACAGCTTTGAAGCATCGATAGCGCTAAATGGCGATGCTACGGGTGTTACCTTCCGCGAGATCTATAGTTATGATGAATCATATAGCCAACAAAATGGTTGGTCATATAATGACTCTAACTCGGATAGTGGCGAGACAACATCGAACTGGTCGGACTTGAGTGCAAATCTGAGCTTCAGTGCTGATCTTCAAGGGGTCGCTGATGCAATTGACTTCTCATTTGATGTTGAGCGCTCTGGCTATGACGATGCAGACTTTAGCTTATCTTTGGCTTATCCTGGTCGCACGATAGATATCGAAGCGGCTATAGAAGGTATCGATACTGATGGCGCAACTGCTGAAATGACCTTGACCAATAATGACGGTGTCGTGATTACAGTGACAGGGGATGAGTCTATTAGTGAGGAAGACGGACAATTTACCATTGAGATCCGTAAAGATACTAATGAGGATGGTGTTGTCGATGAAGACGACTTCCTATACGCGTGGTATGAAGTTCGTAACGGCATTGAGTTGTTAGTTTTTGCTGATGATCAAGATGCAGATAATATTGAGTTTGAATCATTGTTCTAAGTCAATGCTTAATCGGGCATACTGCTTAAGTGTTATACTAGCTATGCCCTGATTATAGGGAATACAAGAGAGGCGTTATGCCTCTCTTTTTTTTAGGGATGTTATTTTAGGTGTTAGTTCAGAATGCTAGTTCACAGGTTTACACTACTATTCCTCTCTCTTTCCTTCTTTATACTCAAATCTAATGCTTATGCGGCACCTGCAGAATATGAGGCCTACCTAGAAAGTGATGTCTATGGGCATAGTGAGACCTCTTCAATAAAGCAAATCGCTTTTGATGAGTTTAAAGGGCCACATTACCGTCAGGGTGAGTTTTCTTTTACTCATAATCGTTGGGAAAGTGGTATTCGTTTTAATAACTTCAAGATCGCCGCAATTGCTCGCTATGATTATGTTTTGGATTATTCTGAGGATCTTGCTGAGCTTGTCTATACAGATAAAAATAAGCTTGAGGTAGATACTAATCGGGATTATGAGCTGTATTTGGATGTATTACATGCACATACTTCCGGGGTTAAACTTGGCTATTTGACGCCATTATTACCATCGCTAAGTATGGAAGTTGATATTTCTTTGCTGAATATGTCGGCGTTTATGGACGGTAGCCTTAGTGGTGATGTACAGATTTCTGAAGACAGTTACACTGGTAACATTGAGCTAGATTACGTTTATGATAAGGACCGGTTACTAGAACGAACTGCAGTAGCACCTGATGCTTATGGTTATACCTTGGACTTAAGGTGGATGTTTAGGCCAAATGAGGATCTCAGCATTGATGCACAAATACTCGACTTATATAGCCATATAAAAATCAACCGTGCGCCAACGACCTCTGCGCAAGCGAGTTCTGACAGAGTTAACCTTGATCCATCTGGCAGGGTGGATGTAAAGCCTGTGCTGACCGGTAGGGAGGGCTATAAAGAACATACGCTAAGGTTTCCTAAGCGTTTAAGTGTAGAGGGTCGTTACAGGCTGTCGAGCATGTTGGAAATGGGCTTGGGCTTACATAAATATGATTCCTGGATGACTAGTCGCCTCCACGTAAACGGGTTTATATCAGAGCACGGCGCACTTCAAACGGTTTATGATTTTAAAACTAAGGCGGTAACATTGGGCTGGAAAGGAGAAAGCTGGCACTTTACTTTAACAAGTGATCGTTTTGATATTACTGATGCCTACACCTTTGGATCACTCATAGGGGCGAGCTTTAGGTTCTAATCGGAATACTTACCGAGAAAGTTGTGCGCCCAACTTCACTCTCAAAATCAATATTTCCTTGATGCTTATCGACAATTTTCTTACAGATTCCTAGTCCTAAACCGCTGCCTTCTCCGGCTGGTTTTGTGGTAAAGAAGGATGAAAATACCTTTTCTTGGATATCCTCAGGAATTCCTGGGCCGTTGTCGGTGAACTGCACAAGAATATTACCCTCCTGTACTTTGGTAGAGACCGATAATTCACCTTCATTATGCATTGCTTGAAGTGCGTTATGGGTTAAGTTGGTCCAGACTTGGTTTAGTTCGTCGGGGTAGCAGAGTGTTGAGGGTAAATCACCATAGTCCAAGTGCACTTCACAGCCTTGCTTAAACTGGTTCTGGTAAAGCACCAAGACTGTTTTAATGCCGTCGTTGATATTGCTTTGAATCATTTCTCCGCTGCAGTCTTGATGAGAGAAACTCTTCAAGGCAAAGACTATTTTTGATACGCGCGCGATGGCGGTATGAATGGTCATGTTGTTTCTTCGAATACTCGTAAGGGAGTGAGCGAGGGAAACGATTTTGTTATTTTCAGGGTCGAGAATTTCAGGTTTTAGTGCGCTGAGCTGATCGTGTAAGCCCATTTCCAATAGCAATTCTGCTAGATCTTCAGCACCTTCCTGATGATGGGGAGCAAGTTCTTTTGATAGAGAGCGCTTAATTGCCCTTTCCTCACGCGTGCTAAGGGAGTCGGAATGATTATTCGTCGACCTGCCTAGCAGGGAGATGATCTTATTCAGTGCTTGAGCGTCAGGGTCGGGGCTTTTTTCCAGAATAGGTTTCAGTTGGGTAAGGTGGTCTTCCAAACTCATAGAGGTATTACTGGCCGATGCGCCTATCGCCCCGAGAGGCGTATTGATTTCGTGAGCAATACCTGCGATCAGTTGACCAAGTGCTGCCATTTTTTCTGAGTATATTAACTGCTGCTGGCTTTCTTCTACTTTTTTGAAGGCGTTAAGTAACTCTTCGTTCTTCTTATGCAAGGCCTTTGTTCGCTCATTAACTTTTGCTTCAAGCGTTAAATTATATTGCGCTTGTTCTAGGTAATTTTCTTCCAGGTTTTTTGCCATGTCGGTGAAGTTATGACTGAGTTCGGCAATTTCATCAGTACCAGTTACTGCGGCGTTATGGACTTTAGTGAAGTTTCCGTTTGCAATTTCTTTGGTGTAAGCGCTTAAACGCACTATGGGCTCAACTAAGCGCTCTGCTAACTGAGAGATCAGCACAAAGGCGACTAACAAAATCGCTCCGGCACTATAAAATGCCTTGTTCGTTTGTTCTTCTTGTAGTTGAGTATTTTCTGCAATAGATTGGGTGATCACTTTGTTCAGTTTTTTCAGCGAATATAGAAGGTAAATATCCCCCCAGTTGGATTCTCCAATAGTTATCGGTACGCGGTATTCAAGTGAAGAGATCGGAAGAGCGCTGTCTTCAGGGTTATTAATCCCGAGGACTGAAATACTATCAGGGGTTTTTATGCTCACCTGACTAAGGCTGCCATGATTTGTCGGCTGATAGGGAAGCTGTTGCTGCAACGGATCTGATGTGTGGATAAATACTTTGCCGTTTTTGGATACTAAAATAGCTTGCTGCAGCTCTGGTGTGTTGTTGACAGAATCGTTAATAATTTGGGTTAGAGAAAAAAGATTGAACGATGCCAGGTTTTCTGCGATCGAGCTACTCAACGCTTGGGCTTGGACGAGTGCTTGTTGGTTGAGGTTATGTTTTAGCAGAACGATACGCTTCTCTAACTCGGTATCAAATGCTTGCTTGTGTAGGTTTATTTGAAGGTGAGTGCTGACATAAAGCACAAGTAAAAGTGCACTAGCAATGATGAAAAGTAGTTTGTTGCGAATTCCCATGCTTAGACTTCTGTCTCCGTACAGCTACTTATTGGATAAATGCTCTCTTAAGCAGGTGAGTATATCCTCTATTTCCCAGGGCTTGCCAAAACAGGCGGCAAGATTCGCTTGTTCATAGGCTTCTTGGACTGCTGAGCTATCGGCATGACCCGTGAGTATTATCTTGATGATATCAGGGAACATGGCATGAACGTCAATCAAGAACTTATCGCCTTTGGTAACAGGCATAATGTAGTCCGAAATGATGGCTACAATCTGTTCACCATCTTTAAAGGGCCTGTACCATCGCGATACGATGCATTGAGCTTCCTTGATTGGTCACTTCCGATGCCTGCGCTTAGTGTTGTTTCTTGTGTATTCTGAGCCGTTTTGGTGATGATGTTAATTACGGCGACAAAAGCATTGGCTCCGTAGAGTGCTGAGCCAGGGCCACGGACAATTTCTACCCGGCTAATGTCATCGACAATAAAGTTGTTGTAAGAGCTTAGTGCACCACCATTTACCAGGTTGTTATTGTTAGCGTGGCCATTGATTAGAAATAATACTTTTTCACTGAAGTCTGTTTTTAGCCCTCTTATCTCGAGGGTAGACCCTCCCATATTAGTTTGGTAAACACCTAAGCCAGGTACGCGCTTTAGTGCGTCCATTAGGTTGCGCGCACCCATTCTTTTTAAGTCAGCAGCGGTAATGACGGTAACACTTGCTCCACTTTTCTTAATATCTTCCAAAGTCTTAGTTGCCGTAGAAACATAAGTCTCTGCCTGTAGCCACTGTATTTCTTCTTGTAATGGCGATACGGATTGAGCAGGGGCTAATGTTTGGGAAAGTGCTGGTGCGCTAGCGGCGGCAAGAATAGCAAAGCTTATGTTTTGAAACTTTGAGCGGCGGATCATAGTGACTCCAAAATATTATTAGAATTGTCGTGGTTGATGACGTTATCTCTAGCGCGACACACCTTTCGGCGGCACGCTAGATTTTAACTATGGGAGAATGTATTGGTCTGGTTTCGCCCGCCTTCTTTAGAGGCATATAAGGCTTGGTCAGCTTGTTCAAGCCAGGTCATATAGTCGCTAGTGGCTTCAACAGCCTGACTAATTCCCAAGCTAATGGTAAATTTGATTGTTTTACCGTCATGAACAACTTCCATGGCTTCGATCTGTTTGCGAACACGTTCGCAGAAAACCATGGAATGTTCGGCATCGGTGTTACCAAGAATAACGCCAAACTCTTCACCACCGTAGCGGCCGGCAATATCAGTTTTACGAAGGTTATCCCGAAGTGCCTGAGAAACTTGCCTGATTACTTCATCGCCGGCTTGGTGACCATAGGTGTCATTTACCTTCTTGAAGTGGTCAATATCAAACATAATGACAGAGCAAGTCGTGTGATAGCGCTTATAACGGCTAAACTCTGCTTCTAGGCACTCTTCCCAATAACCTCGATTGTTTAGCCGAGTCAGGCGATCAGTTCGACTCAGCATTTCTAATTCAGAGTTCGCTCGTTCCAGTGCGTTCCGGTTCGCGGCAATATCAGTCACGTCATAGAGAATGATAGCGATATGGTTTACCGTTCCATCAGCAGATACCAAAGGTGAGATGGTCACGTTTTGGTACATGAATGGTTCTGTGCCGGTAATTGGGCGGTAGTTTTTGAATTTGAACAGATAAGGTCGCTGCTCCCAGGTCATAAAGGAGCGGTTTTTTAACATAAACACTGAATTAGATTTATGCTCTAGCCAATCTCTGGGCAAATCAGGGAATAAGTCAAAGAGATTCTTGTCTTTGGTCTGCAATGGAGTTATGCCGCTATGGCTCTCCATGAAACTGTTCCAAACTTTAATGCTAAAGTTGCGATCCAGTACCACGAGGCCGACATCGATGGTTTGCAGCATATCCATCAGCCAGTGAAATTCTTTTATATCTATCTGTGATCGTTCCATAGTTCGGCTATTAATCCATCAAGTAGGAAAGTCGTTTGTTCAAATTGTCCAGTGAATCTTCAGTGAACAGTAATAACAGGTCGCAACTAATGTTGTAGTTTTCAATTTCGTAAGTGATTTCAATGGCGAGTGTTTTCTTCCAGCGCTTGGCATTGGCTTTGATCAATTCACTTACTTTGACATGCTGCCCTAAAACAACCGGGTGCCCTTGACTGAAGGTGGTGTCGAGTTGTTGGGCAATACCGTTAGTACAGGCGCCCACTAGAATACTGGCCACTTCCATTAGTAGCTCAAGCTCAACCATGCGATCGACTTCGCCTTTGTAGTCGAGCAGCTTGGCGATATCACCAAAACTTGAATCACTGAAAATGAGCAAGGCTTCGCCACTAATACCCGAACCGATAAAACCTTGGCAAACGGCAGAGTAGGTGTCTTGTTGCTCGGTGAGTGATAAGGCCATTTCTAACTCACTAACTTCGAGCAAGTTAACGTTTGGTATAGGCAGTTTTACGAAGACTTTCAAAAGCCGAGCGAGTAGGTCAGCT
>NZ_LWFZ01000420.1:0-531 GCF_001635225.1 Oleiphilus sp. HI0086 | reverse complement strand
ATCATGATGGGAACGGGCACAGGTTCTGAAGTAATGCAGCGTATTGCAGGGCCCATGATTGGCGGCATGATCAGCACCTTGGCCTTGAGTTTGATGTTAATTCCCGCGATTTTTTATGTGTGGAAACAGGTAACGCTCAAAAAAGAGAACAGTGACCTCACAGAAAACGATTCACAACTATCAAAATAAACACAGAAAGGATAATGAAAATGAAACTATCACTAACGAAATCAATAACTGGCTTTGCAGCTATCAGCGCAATCCTAATCACAGCTGCATGCGCAAATCATAGTCATGATGATGGCACAGGCCATATGCATGGCGAGAACCATATGTCAGCGGGAGATGGCCAGCACGATCACCACAAAATGATGCAAGAAAAGCATATGGGCGATACAGGAGGCCACGGTCACATGGGCGGTGAAATGAAGGAAGGTATGCATGGCGGACATCATGGAGAGGAACATGGCGCTCATGGTGGACACCATGGCGGGTCATTGGCGGGTAATCCTGGACAAGAAAATGATGTAG
>NZ_LWFZ01000419.1:0-697 GCF_001635225.1 Oleiphilus sp. HI0086 | reverse complement strand
GCCACCGTACAAGCCGAAGTATGAACCCTGCCTTGCGATTCGGTTTCTGGAACACGTTGTACACGATGAGATCGAAATCAATAAGGCTGACTTGCGTATCGATACCTTCCGGGCTTCGGGCGCCGGTGGTCAGCACGTCAACAAAACGGATTCGGCTATTCGTATTACCCACTTGCCAACAGGTGTGGTAGTTGAGTGTCAGGACGAACGATCACAGCATAAGAATAAGGCTCGCGCTCTATCTTTGTTGCAATCGAGGCTACTGACGGCTGAACAGGAAGCGCATGCTCAAGAACAATCAGATCAACGAAAAAGTCTCGTAGGTAGTGGTGACCGTTCTGAGCGAATCAGAACCTATAACTTTCCTCAAGGTCGCATGACTGATCATCGAATTAATTTGACGCTCTATAAGCTAGCTGAAGTTATGGAAGGTGATTTGGACCAGGTGTTACAGCCTTTATTGCAAGAGCATCAGGCTGAATTACTCACTTCTATGGGTGAGTAATAAGTAGATATAGCTTATTGGAGTTTGATATGAGCCATCAACTGACTATTTCAGAGGCGATGGCAAAATCCCTCGAATTGACAAGCAGTTCGGCATCTTTGGATGTTGAGCTGCTCTTATGTCACGTGCTCGATTGCGAGCGTGCTTATTTACGGACCTGGCCTGATAAAAGTCTGGATCAAGACCAAACCG
>NZ_LWFZ01000418.1:0-312 GCF_001635225.1 Oleiphilus sp. HI0086 | reverse complement strand
TTATGTCTTAATCTTTAAGGGATAAACCGATGAACCACAGAGGACACCGAGCGCTTCGCTACACAGAGGAAGAGATTGAGACACACCTAAAAAGGCTTTTATCTTTTCTCTGTTTTTATCTTTTCTCTGTGTAGGCCGCAGGCCTCTCTGTGCCCTCTGTGGTGAACCGCCTTTTATGTTTTGATCTTTAAGGGATAAACACTTGAACCACAGAGGACACCGAGCGCTTCGCTGCACAGAGGAAGAGATGGAGACACACCTAAAAAGGCTTTTATCTTTTCTCTGTTTTTATCTTTTCTCTGTGTAGGCCGC
>NZ_LWFZ01000417.1:0-337 GCF_001635225.1 Oleiphilus sp. HI0086 | reverse complement strand
GCAATTTAAGGTTGCTTGTATTGCCCAGTTGATCCTGGATAACGGGTAATATTTTCTTAAGGCTCTTTATTTGTTGAGTTTGAGCTTCGTTTTGGCTGGTCAATTCCGAGATTTGTAGCTGTAGCTCTTCAACGACTTCAAGGTTGACGGACTCTTCTTCTTCATCTCCGAAGACGGTGATCGTTATTACTGTAATCGAAACAGAAATAATCACGATTAGTAAGAGTGCGACAACCAGTAGTACTATTTTGTTCGTCCCGACACTCTCTTCCAGAGCAGTAATTCGTTGCTTTTCAGTGAGTGGCTCGTGCTCCACTTCATCTTTCTTGGCCATGGT
>NZ_LWFZ01000416.1:0-417 GCF_001635225.1 Oleiphilus sp. HI0086 | reverse complement strand
TCAAAGCTTCCATACCATCTGAAGAATGGTCTTGCTCATTAAAACCAATTGAGCGTCTACTAATTACTTCCGCACCAGCATTGGTTGTCATCACCAACACGACATGCCTAAAGTCAGCTTTGCGGCCATTGTTATCGGTTAAGGTGCCGTGATCCATAACCTGCAACAACAAGTTAAAGACTTCTGGGTGCGCCTTTTCAATCTCATCAAGCAATAAAACGCAGTGAGGATTCTTATTGACCGCTTCGGTCAATAAGCCACCCTGATCATAGCCAACGTACCCAGGAGGCGCACCAATCAAACGACTGACGGTATGTCGCTCCATATACTCCGACATATCAAAGCGAACCAACTCAATACCTAATACAGTTGCTAACTGCTTAGTTACTTCAGTCTTACCAACACCGGTAGGACCAG
>NZ_LWFZ01000415.1:0-490 GCF_001635225.1 Oleiphilus sp. HI0086 | reverse complement strand
ATACAAATGTTATCGGCAAAGACCGTGACTTTGGCTATGGCATATTCCGTCTTAGCGATGACCTGCCTTGGCGGCCAAAAAACCGCTGGCAGATATTCAGCTACCTAGGGCTTAGCACCTTCTTTGAAGCAGGGATTGCTTACCACGAAGTCGCTGCAGAAAGAATCTTTATGGGCAAGCGCCGCGAGACAAGTTCCCTGCCAATTAGCCGCAAGCAATTAAAGAAAGATTTCTTTAGCAAAATCGGCCGTCAAACCTTCAAGGATTACATATTCTTTCCTTTACTATGCTGGCCTGTGGCCGGGCAAGTATTACTCGGTAACTTAATTGCCAATATCCTTAGAAACCTTTGGACCTCTACCATTATCTTTTGCGGTCACTTTACCGAAGACGCTCATACCTTTACTGAAGAAGAAATTCAGGGAGAGTCACAAGGTGAATGGTATTTCCGTCAGATACTGGGTTCTTCAAATCTAGAGGGCAACAAGTT
>NZ_LWFZ01000414.1:0-318 GCF_001635225.1 Oleiphilus sp. HI0086 | reverse complement strand
AGCGGTCTGAACTTGGAAGTAATAAAATGTATCAGGCTGTAAGCCGGTCACTGGCAAAGTATGCGAAGCCCTTAAACCGTTTTTACTTTCAATTTGCTCAAGTTCATCTATCGAAGTACCGATTACTAGACGAGTCGTTGCAGGCTCACTAGTTTTCCAGCGAATGACGACGCTTTGATGTGTAATATTCAGTATTAATGGGCTGCCGATAATAATGGGTGCCATGGTGTCTGGTGAGGCCAGGGTTGTAAAGGTTATCGGCGTGCTGATAGTCGGGCCGTTTCCATGCCTGTCTGTGGAAGATACCGTTAAGGTATA
>NZ_LWFZ01000413.1:0-825 GCF_001635225.1 Oleiphilus sp. HI0086 | reverse complement strand
CAAAGAATGAAAAGCCCCGGACGGTAATCGCCCCCGGTACCGACAGCATCGCCGTCGTAAGCGGATAAGTTACCTGATCTTCAACGACTTGCGGTGCCTGTCCTGGGTAACTAGTTTTAATGATTACTTGCACATCAGACAGATCAGGGATTGCATCGATTGGCGTATTCTTGACAGAATACAAGCCAAACCCGATCAATATTGCCGTGCCTAATAGTACAAAAAACCGATTTTGTATCGACCACTTTATAATCGCGGCTATCATTATTTACTCCAGTAATCTTTCGTCAGCAAATGAATTTGGGCAGCACCGGAGTGCTGCTTTCATGTCGCTTATTTGCTGTTTATATTCTTGATGATGTAGTTATTGTCGTTGTCGACAAGTAAGGTAAAGTCGACCATTTGACCTGGCTTTAGAGAGCCCAAATCAACGCCCTTGTCGACTTTGAAGTTCATTTTCATCTTGGGCCAGTTCATCTCTGGCATGGGTTCGTGCTTAATGTTAATCATGCCTCGATCGGCCATGATTTTGTTAATACGTCCTTCACCCATTACCTCGCGCATATGTCCGGCGCCTTTTTCAGACATATTGCCCGACATTCCTTTATCCATACCTTTCATCATATGGCCTTTGCCCATATCTTTTCCGTTGCCATGTCCATGGTGATGGCCATCATTGGGTCCACTTGCAAAAACAGCTGTCGAGACAAGTAAGCCTGCACACATTGCTAAAGAAGTTAGTGTTTTATTCATTGTATTTTCCTCAAAGTGATTATTCTTAAAATTGCTTTTTGAACGTTCTATTTCAGTCTGACATTTGACATG